>NZ_FXTX01000002.1 GCF_900182795.1 Venenivibrio stagnispumantis | reverse complement strand
ATTATGGTTTATGAAATTAAATATAAAACTACCAACAATAAATAAACAATTTAGATGGTTTGAGATAAAGAAATTAGTTCCAACAAAAATAGCAAGATTACTAACAAAAGGAGCAAAACCACAAGCACCATTAATAAAAAAAGAGTTGCTTTCAAATGGATATAACATATACAGATTAATCATTCCATTTGAAATAGAAATAAAATCCTTTGATATAGAGAATATAGAAGAAAACAGAGTATTATCCATAGACCTATCACCAAGTGAAAACAGGCTTGCAGTAGCAACAATATTAGAAGAGAAAAGACATTCAAAACCAATATTTTTTAAAGCAAAAAGAATAATAAGAAAAATAGACAGAATACAAAAAGAGATAGACAAAATAGAAAAGAAAATAGACCATATAGCAGACGATATACACACAACAAAAAGCAAAAATCATAAAGAAAAACTACAAAACAGATTAAAACATCTATACCAAGAACAAAAAAGAAAACAAAGAAAGATAAAACAGATAAGAAAAGAGATACTAAATATATTCACAAACTGGATAATAGAATATGCAAAAAGCTACAACATAAAGATAATAGCGATAGAAAAACTATCATTTAAAAAGATACCAGATTGGCAAAGCAGTAAAGCAATAAAAAGATTTACAGAATGGTTTTACAGCAAGATAAAAGACAAACTACAATACAAAGCAAAGTTAAAAGGAATGAGAATATTAGAAATACAGCCATCATACACATCTCAATATTGTCATAAATGCAATAAAAAAGCAAAAGCAGACAGATTAACATTTAAATGTGAATGTGGAAAATATGATAGAGATTATAATGCAAGTGTAAATATAGGAAAAAGAGCAATAAGAATAATAAATAGAATAAGAGCTGGCAAGTCAAAATCCGGAGAGTATATCTCAAAGGATACTCCTGCCAGAAATCCGTCTCGTCAGGGGCTTGCCAGTTTTACCGGTCTAATATCAGTATTGTCATTAAGCAGACTTGTAGCATACAGCAGTTTAGTAGAAATTTCAGCAATAAAACTCAAAAGACTAATCAAATGGATAGATAAACGAAATTATGGATATGGATAGATGGGACGGCTAAATAAACGAATATGTTTTTTAAAGATGAAGCAATTATTTTAAGAAAAAGTATTATTTGGGAAAAGGATATATCAATAACCGTTTATATGAAAAAAAGGGGTAAAGAAAATATTTATATACAAAATGGAGCATTACTAAAATCTCCGTATATATCTATTACAGAGCCTTTTAATATATTTAAAGGTGTTTTTTATATAAAAAAAGATTCTGTTTTTATACAAGAAGTAGAAAGATATAAAAATCTTGCAATTTTAATAGCAAAAGATATAGAAATATTCAAAACCGGATTTGAGATTATCAATATATTTAACAGATATATCATTTACCAAGATGAAAAAATTTATATATTATTAAAGAAAACCTTTTATTACCTATCCTTATCAAAAAATCCTAAAATGATAAAACTTGCATTTTTAATCAAATTAGTTTATTTATCCGGAATTTTTCCAAATAATCTTAAAAATCTAAACTGGAATTATGTTTTAAAGATTAAAAACTCTCCTTTTAAAGAGATTGAAAAATTTAATATTCCAAATATAAATCAATATATCAAAGCATTTGAAAATTATCTATCTGAATATTTTTCTTCCTCTTGATTTATATTTTTCTTAATTAGGATAGAATATAATTTTATTCCTCTTACATTTAAATGTGTTTTATCTTCTGCAAATATATCCTCTTTATCTTTTGCTATATTATACCAATCTATAACCTTTACATTAGGCTTTTCCTCTGCTACCTGATATATATTTTTATTTACTTCATTTTGCCATGGTTTATTTACCTTTACTGTAAGAAGATATATCTTTTTATCTTCACCTATTTTAGATATTATTTTTTCTAAATCTTCTTTACGGAAATACCCATTTGTCCCAAGTCCTATCACTACTATCTGAGAACTTTGAATTTTATCAATATTGCTTTCTATAATTTTGTCAACTTCTTTTAACTGCCTTCCTACTTTTGCATCTATATATGCATTTGGAAATATCTTTTTTAACATATTTGATGCCCCAAGCATAACAGAATCACCAATCATATATATTTTTTCTGAATATTCTTGATTATCAATCTCTAAATTTTCATCCTTAGAAATTTTTTCTTGATTTGTAGGTTTATTTTCAGAGTTTTGAATATCTTGTTTAACTATCTTAGATATTTCCTCTTTTACTTCTTCTTTTATATCTGTATCCGAGATTGAAACAATATTCTCTTCTTTTGAGGAAACTATATTTTGTTTCTTAGAGTAATCATTTATATAACCAAAAATAAAGCCAATTGATAAAGCAAAAGATATAGCATTTATAATTCTATAAACCGGAAAATTATTTAAATCAAATCTTTCTATTAGATTATAGCTAAGTTCTGTTATTGCTATTGTTGTTAAAATTGCGAATAATATACTTTCTTCTTTTAAAATTATCTGCATCAAAACAAATACAGGATAATGGGATAGATATAAAGAGTATGACCTTCTACCTATAATAGCAAATATTGATAAAATCTTCATAAAATCAAAATTAAAAATTCCATACAAAATTATTAAGCCTATTAAATCTACTACTAAAAACCAAAATGGATATAAATAATCATTAAAACTGCTAATTTCAAAAAATATTGTTATTAATAAAACTAAGCTAATTACAGGTAAGAATTTAAATAGAAAATGGTTAAGAAATGATAAATAATCCTTATCTTTTAAAATATAAAATAATGCCCCGATAAAGAAAGAAAAAGCCCTCGTATCCGTTCCAAAATAAGCCCTATCTGTTAATTGATAAACATTTCCGATTATATAATTTTCCAATAAAGATAAAGTTATCAGAGATATTAAGAAATATATGATTACTTTCTCAGAAAAAAATCTTCTTAAAAATAAGAAAGATAAAAACCAGAAAATATATAGCTGAAATAAAACAGAAAGATACCAAAAGTTTAGTAAAAATATAGGTGTTGTATATTGCTGAAAATATGGAATATCTCTAAAAATAAGCCACCAGTTGTATAAAAATAAAGATGAAAAAATACCTTCTTCTGCAAAAGTATCAAATAAATCATTTTTGGTAAAATAAACAAATCCTGTTATTATCATTAAAACAAAAACAAATGGTGGAATTAATCTTATAAATCTTGAATATATCAAATCTATAAAAGTTTTCCCTATTTCCCCTTCATTTTGCTCATATCTTCTAAACATAGATTTAGTTATAAGAAATCCGGATAAAACGAAAAATAAATCTACTGCTAAAAATCCACCTTTAAAAAAATCTATATTTGTAGGATAATAAACAAATAAAAAATGATATATAATAACAGCGATAATTAATAAGCCTTTTAGACCATCTAATCTATCTCTAATTTTCTCCATTTCTTATAACCGAAATGGCAGAGTATATATAATAACTAAATATATAACTTCCTTCATCTGTAAGATGATAGCCGTCTTCCCTGAAACAATTTATATTTTGCATTTGGCAAACAGTATTACTAATATAATACCAATCAAGTAAAAGGGTTTGGGGTCTTAATTTATTGATTATATATAACTTTCTATTTACTATATCTTGCCACCATCTTGGAACTTTCACATTTACAAGAATTACTTTTTTACCTTTATTCAGTAGATAATCTACATAGTTTAAAGCCTCTTCTATCTCAAAATCTCCATTTGTTCCAAGTTCTAACACAACTATATCTTTTAATTTCCCATCTTTTTCCAGTTGGGGAATGATATTGCCAAGTTCTTGAAACTTCCTTCCTACTTTTGCATCTATATATGCATCAGGTATGAAGCTTTTTAGATATTTGGTTGCTCCTACAGACAAACTATCTCCTATTATTGTAACTTCTTTCGCTATGGAAAAATTAAAAATTACTAACAATAAAAATATTATTTTCCTCATCTTAGATATTCATTTAAACTTTCTTTTATGCTTTCTTCAAAAGATTCTCTAAATTTTTGGGAATATAAAGCTATATAGATATTTCCATCTTTTTGGATTTTTACCCAAACCCTTCTGTGGACTGTATAAAATGCAAGCATTGTTCCAAATACAATGATTACAGTTCCTATCCAGATTAAATTTGTTCCGGGGAAATTACTTATCTGTAATCCGGAAAAATATCTTGGTTCTAATTTTTCTATCATCATTAGATATTTAAATCCTTGAGAATAGCCGAATTTTTCAAAAGCTGATAAAGCTACTGTCGGGTCTCCTATGATAGGAATTCTTAAATCTTTTCCATTATATAAAAACTCTACTACGATAATAGGGTCATATATATCTTGATTTATAAGCATAGGATTTTTATAATTTAATGTTTGGTTTAATACTTTCATCTTAATATCTTGAAATTGTATATATTCCTGCCCATAAGTATATTTTATTCTTGGGGCTTTTTGGAAATATTCATCTATTTCTCTTTGTAAATCTCTTAGTTGTTTTTCATATTCTGCTTTTTTATCTTCATCTTTTTCAGATATCAATTTTTGATTTAGCTGATTTCCTTTTTCCATTATTGATAGGATTTTATCAAATTCTACAACCACAATATCTGCTGATTTTATATCTCCGGTTTTTCCGTAAGATGCTTGAAATATTCTATAACCTTCATACTCTACCGGATGATTAACTTTTACAACAGTTTCCATAACTTTTTTATTATTTTTTAATATTTCTATCTGGCTATTAAATGATTTTACTGCTCCTTGAAATTGTGGATTATCATAATAATCAAGCCAAAATTTGTTTAATTTAATGGCAAATGGAAGTTTTACTGCTTCATCACTTGGAGATAAAGAACCTTGTCTAAATTTATAAAAATAATCTCTTATTTCTCCTTCCGGTATTTCTATCTGTCCTCTTATTCCAAATACAGAGCCTATAAATGCACCGGTTAAAAACACTATTATTCCAATGTGGGTAACAAGCATTCCCCATCTTGATATTCTCCCTTTTTCTGCAAAAAGATAAACGGCATCTTCTTCCTCTGCTACTTTTTCTACTTTTTTAAAACCTTTATCATGAAGTAATTGGGCTATTGCTTTTACAGCTTCTTCTATGTTTAATGTTGTTTTAGTATGTATTGTAGAAGGTTTTTTTAATAAACCTTCTGTCATTTTTTTCTCAAATTTTCCGTAGGCAGAAAGATATATCTTTGGAAATCTTTCTATTGTAGAAGCAATAACTGCAATTGCTACAAGCACAATTAGTAATTGATAATACCATGCATGGAATACATCATTTAGCCAAGTTATCCATATAATTTTTGCAGCAGTATTACCAAACTCTTTTGCATAAGTTATATAAGTTTCTCCTTGTTTTATATAAGTAGAGCCAAGAACAGATAATAAAGCAAGTATAATAAGATATGTAATACCCAGTTTTACATTACCAGCTATCTGTAAAATTTTGTGAAATAAATTTTTATTCAATTTAATCTCCTATTCCCATAATTTCTTTGTATTTATCTACGATAACTCTTCTTATATTTTCTTCCAGTTCTTTTGATAAAGGCTCTACAATATCAACAAATTTACCGGAAGTAGTCCTTTTCTTTGGAAATGATATAAAATAACCACCATGTTTATTCTGTATAAGTTTTATATCTTTTATAATAAGCTGATTATCCAAAATAATATGAGCTACAGCCCTAATTCTTCCACCTATTCCTCTTGTATCAAACGGATATATTTTCACTTCCGTAATTTCCATAATTTGACTCTAAGAAGAAAGGATATTTGCAATTTGATAATCTTTTAAATCCGGTTTTTTTATCTTCCCAAAGGATATTTCAAGAGGTTTAGCAGTTAATTTACCATTTTCATAGGCTACCATAAAATTTTTGTTTCCTGAAAGATAATGTTCTACTGCAAATACACCGAATTTAGATGCAATAACTCTATCAAATGCAGTAGGAGAGCCACCTCTCTGGATATAACCAAGCACCGTATATCTTATATCTTCATCTATATATGGTTTTAGATGTTTATTTAGAGTTTCTGCGAATTCTTTTGCATGGGCAACGCCTTCTGCAAGTATTATAATAGCGAATCTTTTCCCTTTTTTTATTGAGCTGATAATACTTTCTACAATATGATGCATAGGAAATGGATATTCCGGTATTAATGTTATCTCTGCCCCTGTAGCAAGCCCAACTTCCAATGCTAAGAATCCGCTATCTCTTCCCATTACTTCCACAACAAATATTCTTTCATGAGAGATAGATGTATCTTTTATTTT
The DNA here is from genome assembly GCF_900182795.1 of Venenivibrio stagnispumantis. Classification (NCBI taxonomy): domain Bacteria; kingdom Pseudomonadati; phylum Aquificota; class Aquificia; order Aquificales; family Hydrogenothermaceae; genus Venenivibrio; species Venenivibrio stagnispumantis. The sequence goes on along the minus strand of NZ_FXTX01000002.1, from coordinate 149,012 downwards.
GTCTACTGCTTCCACTGCATTATTTACGGCAGTATCAAATCCTATGGTATAATCAGTTCCATACAAATCATTATCTATTGTTTTTGGTATTCCTATTATGGGTATATCAAACTCTTTTGCCAAGAGATTTGCTGCTTGAAATGTTCCATTTCCACCTATTACAAATAATGCTTCTATATTTTCTGATTTTAGATTTTCATAAGCTAATTTTCTATATTCATACTCGTGAAATCTTGGCTCTCTTGAAGAAAGTAGTATAGTTCCACCTTTTTGCAATATTCCGGCAACATCTCTTGCAGATAAAGGTATAAAATCTTTTTCTATTAAACCTTTATATCCTCTTTTTATACCGATAACTTCTAAATTATAATAGCATGCCGTTCTAACTACTGCCCTAATACATGCATTTAAACCGGGCGCATCTCCCCCGCTGGTCAATACTGCGATTTTACCCATTTTATTTAATTTTTTCATATTATCAAACCTCTTGCAGTATATTTTAAAAGTTATAACATGCTTTAAGATACATAGCTTCCTTCTTCTATATCTCCATCTACTGTTAAGATTCTTAATGTATTGGAATCTTTTGCTGCAAGTAGCATTCCTTTTGATTCTATTCCAAAAATCTTTCTTGGTTGTAAATTTGCAAGAATTATAACCTTTTTTCCTATTAAATCTTCCGGTTTATAATATTGTGCTATACCGGAAACTATTGTTCTTTCTTCATCTTTTAAGCTTACTTTTAATTTTAGAAGTTTATCAGATTTTTCTACTTTTTCTGCTTCTAAAACTTTTCCAACTCTTAATTTTATTTTTGCAAAATCTTCTATTGTTATGAACTCTTCCACTTCTTTCTTTTCCTCCTTTTTTTGTTCTTCTTTTATCTCTATTCTTGGGAACAAAGGCTCTATATTACCTATCTTATTTCCTGCCGGATAAATAAGAGGCTTTATATCTTTTGGAAGTTGATTTATTCCAAGCATATTTAATGCTTTTTCAATTTTAGAAGGCATAAATGGTTTTAACATATAAGATATTGCCAATAATCCATCAGCAAGTATATAAAGGGTTGTTTTAAGATACTCATCTTTTTCTTTGTTTAATTTCCAAGGTTCTACTTTTACTATATATTTATTTAGATAATCTATAAATTGCCATACATATTCAAGGGCTTTGCTGTAATTTAGATTATTAATTTCTTCATCAAATTTTTGATATATCTCTTTATAAAGATTTATATATTCTTCTTCTATATCTGTTAGTTTTGTGTAGTTTTCTACTACTGAGTTTTGGAATTTTTGTATCATTGATAAAGACCTTGATATAAGGTTTCCTAAATCATTTGCAAGGTCTGAATTTATACGATTTATCAATGCAGATTTAGAAAAATCTCCATCTAATCCAAAAGGCACTTCTCTTAGTAAGAAATATCTAATTTCATCTACTCCGTACTCATCTGTAATCTTAAATGGGTCTATAACATTTCCAAGGGATTTGGACATTTTATGCCCTTCCACAGTCCACCAGCCATGGGCAAAAACTTTTTTCGGAATTTCCAATCCAGCACTTATTAAAAATGCAGGCCAATAAACTGCATGAAATCTGAGAATATCTTTTCCTACAATATGAACATCTGCCGGCCAAAATTCATTTAAGTTATCCGGATAACCTACTGCTGTTAGATAATTTGTAAGGGCATCAAACCAAACATAAATAGTATGGTTCTCATCAAAAGGAACAGGTATGCCCCACCATACCCTTTCTCTTCTTCTTGATACGGATAAATCTTTTAATCCCTGTTTTACAAAAGATATTACTTCATTTCTTCTAAAATCAGGCTGGATAAAATCCGGATTTTTTTCATAAAACTCAAGAAGAATATCAGTATATTTTGATAATCTGAAAAAATAGCTTTCTTCTTTTATTTTCTCACAAGGTTTTAGATGTATAGGACATTTATAATCTAAATCTTTTATTTCTGATTCTGTTTTAAATTCTTCACATCCTACACAATACCAACTTTCATACTCAGCTAAATATATATCTCCATTTTCATAACATTTTTGGAAAATATATTGCACTGCTTTTTTGTGGTCTTCATCGGTAGTTCTTATAAATCTATCATATTGGATATTTAATTTTTGCCATAATTTTTTAAATGATAAATGGGTTTTGTCTGCAAGCTCTTTAGGAGAGATACCTTTTTCTTCGGCTGTTTTTTGTATTTTTTGACCGTGTTCATCTGTTCCGGTCAAGAAAAATGTTTTTATTCCTTTTTGTCTTTTATATCTTGCCAAAACATCTGCAGCTATTGTTGTGTAAGCATGCCCCAAATGAGGCACATCATTTACATAATATATAGGCGTAGTTATATAAAATTTTTCTGCCATCAAAAAACCTCTAAAAAAGATTATAGAATATTATTATAACAATAATTTGGAGATTTAAAGAATGGATATTGAGATTTTAGATATAGGATTGGTTGAGTATGAAAAAGGCATTGAGTTTATGAAGGAAAAACATAAAGAAGCTACCGAGAAAAATAAAAATTTTTTAATATTATGTGAGCATTATGATATATTCACAGTTGGAGCAAATGAAGATATTGAAAAATTTAAAAATTTAAATCCGGTGAAAACAGATAGGGGTGGTTCAATCACTTTTCATGGAATAGGACAGCCTATTTTTTATTTTGTTTTTGAAGCAAAAAATCCACCATTTTTTTACAGAAGAGTAATAAAAGCTTTTGATAATTTTTTTAAAGATTTGGATAAAAGAATATTTTATGATAATAAAAATCCCGGATTTTATATACAAAATAGAAAATTGGCATCTCTTGGTTTTAGATATTCAAGAGGGTATTCTTTGCATGGCATAGCTGTAAATCATTCTGTTAATCTTGAAAAATTTAATCTTATAAATCCCTGCAATCTACAAGGAATAAAAGCTACCTCTCTAATAAATGAAGGAATAAATATAGAAAAAGATATTTTAAAAAATAAAGTTGTGGAAGAAATTTTAAGGTCGTGGAAGAAATTTTAAGGAAAACTCTGTGCCAATTCTGGTTTAAGCCAAAAATATCTTTTTATTGTTAGTTTTGCATTATAATATTATAGGTGGTATTTAGCTATGAAAACAGAATATACATACAGATTTCGGATTTTTCCAAATAAGGAACAAGAAGATTTCCTAAACATCCAATTTGGACATTGTAGATTTGTATATAACCATTTCTTAGCATTATCCAAAAAAGAATATGAAGGAAAAGGAATAAAATGGAAATACAGCCTATACCAATCAATGCTTCCAAAACTAAAAAAAGAGTATCCATTTCTAAAACAAGCAAACAGCCAGAGCTTACAGGTATCACTACAAAATCTTGATATTGCATATAAAAACTTTTTCAAAGGAGAAGCAGGTTTTCCAAAATTCAAAAAGAAAAAATCAAAACAAACAGTCCACATACCACAGCATTTTCAAATAGAAAAAATAAGCAAGAAAAGAGGACAACTCAAAATACCAAAACTAAAAACACCAATCCCAATAAAAATGCATAGAAACATAGAAGGGCAGATAAGAAGCATAAGTATAACAAAAACACCAGACGGTAGATACTATCTAAATGTATTAACCAGAAAAGAAATACAACCATTAAAACCAGTAAACAAAACAGCAGGAATAGATGTAGGAATAAAAGAGTTTGCAGTAATACACGATGGAGAAACTACACACCACATAGAAAACCCAAAATATCTACAAAAGTCAGAAAAAAAACTAATAAAACTACAAAGACAGCTATCAAGAAAACAAAAAGGAAGTAAGAACTGGGAGAAAGCAAGACAGAAAGTAGCAAAACAACATCAAAAAATAGTAAACCAGAGAAAAGACTTTCTCCACAAGGTGTCAATTGCGATAACCAAGCAGTATGATACTATTGTGGTAGAAAGTCTAAACATAAAAGGAATGATACAAAACAACAAGTTATCAAAACAGATAGCCGATGTAAGCTGGTCAACATTCATTAATATGTTGGAATACAAAGCAAAATGGTATGGTAGGCATATAGAAAAACCGGATAGATTTTATGCAAGTAGTAAAACCTGTAGTGTATGTGGATATAAAAATGACCAGCTTACCCTATCAATAAGAAAATGGCAGTGTCCTATATGCAAAACAATACACGATAGAGATGAGAATGCAAGTAAAAATCTATATCAAATAGGGCTCACCCACCTAACGGGTGGTAGGGTAGGAACTACCCAAGCTGAAGCCTGTGGAGCTGGCTCTGTCGGCGGAATGCAATATAACTTGCAGTCTACGAGATATACAGCTGTGAAGCAGGAAGCTCCTCAATTTATTAAGGAGTAGTTCACAACAATTTAAAATATGATATGATATTTGTCAGGAGAGATGATGGTTAAAATAAAAGTAGAAAATCTTGTTAAGAAGTTTGATTATAGAGAAGTTTTGAAAAATGTTAGCTTTGAGATTTATGAAGGTGAAATTTTTGTTATCATTGGTGGTAGTGGTAGCGGAAAAAGCACAGTTTTAAAACATATAATAGGTCTTTTAAAGCCAACTTCCGGAAAAATTTATATAAACTCAGTAGATATAACTTCTTTAAAGGATATAGAGCTTATAGAGTTTAGAAAAAAAATAGGGTATCTCTTTCAGGAAGGTGCTTTATTTGATAGTTTAAAGGTTTGGGAAAATGTAGGATTTTATTTTTTAGAAAATACAAAAATGTCAGAAGAAGAGATTAGAAATATAGCAAAATCTAAGCTTGCCCTTGTAGGTTTAAATGGTATAGAAGATTTGTATCCTTCCCAGTTATCAGGTGGTATGAGAAAAAGGGTTTCCCTTGCAAGAGCTATAGCTTATAACCCTGAAATTATATTATATGATGAACCAACATCTGGATTAGACCCGGTAACATCTGCAATGATAGATAATCTAATAGTAGATTTAAGAAACAATCTAAATATCACATCGGTAGTTGTTACCCACGATTTAGAAAGTGCTTTCTCTATAGCCGATAGAATAGCATTTATACATAAAGGTGTAATATATGCAATAGGAACGCCAGAAGAAATTAAAAATAGCAAAGACCCGGTAGTTCAACAATTTATAAATAGAAGAGCAGAAGGCCCTATTACAGAGGAACTATTTAAAGAATTAAAAAAATCATCTAAAATTTAATAAAGCAGATGCCTAAATACCGCCTGCCGTGGAATAGGCATCTTAAATTAAGGCGGAATATAAATACCACGGTCAAACTGCAATAGCAGTTTGATAATCAGGCGATAAATTTGGATTGTAAATGGAAAGGTATAATAGAAGCTTATAGAGAATATCTGCCGGTTTCTGAAAAAACACCTGTTGTATCTTTACATGAAGGAAATACACCCCTTATAAAAGCAGATAATTTATCAAAAGCAATAGCACCGGATAAAAATTTACAGATATATCTTAAATATGAAGGACTTAATCCTACCGGCTCTTTTAAAGACCGTGGAATGACTATGGCAATATCAAAAGCAAAAGAAGAAGGAAAAACAGCAGTTATCTGTGCTTCAACCGGTAACACATCTGCATCTGCTGCTGCTTATGCTGCAAGAGCCGGAATGAAAGCTTATGTAATACTTCCAAAAGGTGCAGTAGCCGTAGGAAAATTATCACAGGCAATGATATATGGAGCTAAAATCATTGCATTAATGGGAAATTTTGATGATGCACTCACAATAGTTAGACAGATTGGAGAAAAATATCCGGTAGAAGTTGTTAATTCTGTAAATCCATACAGAATAGAAGGGCAAAAAACAGCTGCTTTTGAGATATGTGATTATCTTGAAGAAGCTCCGGATTTTCACTTTTTACCTGTTGGGAATGCAGGGAATATTACAGCATATTGGAAAGGATACAAAGAGTATTATCAAAAAGGAAAAGTTAAAAAAACACCTAGAATGATAGGCTGGCAGGCAGAAGGAGCAGCTCCCATCGTAAAAGGTTTTCCTATTAAAAATCCTCAAACAATAGCAACAGCAATAAAAATAGGAAATCCTTATAGCTGGCAACCGGCATTACAAGCAGCAAAAGAAAGCAATGGATTTATAGATGCAGTTTCAGATGAAGAGATTCTTGAAGCATATAAATTAATAGCTTCAACGGAAGGAGTATTCTGCGAGCCTGCATCTGCCGCATCTGTAGCCGGCGTTATAAAAGCTTACAGAAAAGGATTATTCAAAGGCTCAGAAATTATAACCTGCACACTTACAGGAAATGGTTTAAAAGACCCTGACACGGTTATAATGGCAAGCGAAAAACCAATAGAGATGCCACCGGATATTAATCAGATAGCAAAATTCTTAGAATTATAAAATGAAGATAGCAGTATTCGGGCTTGGAGCAGTCGGAACAGTTTTTGCCGTTTTTCTGAAAGAAGCCGGACATCAAGTATATGGAATAACAAAAAAAGAGTATCTACATCTTTTTAAAGATAAAAAATTAAAAATTACAGGAATATGGGGAGAGCACGAAGCTATTTTAGATGATATAACAGATTATATAAAAGATTTAGATTATGATTTAATCTTTTTAACAGTAAAATCCTACGATACAGAAACTGCAATAAATCAGATAAAAAATGTAGTAAAACAAAACACATTTGTAATAGTAGCTCAAAATGGATACGGCAATTATGAAAAAGTAAGCAATATAATCGGCAAAAACCATACCTTATTGGCAAGGGTAATTTTTGGAGCAAAAGTTATAAAACCTACCTTAGTAGAGATAACGGTAAATGCAGATGATGTAAGAATAGGAAATCAGGATAAAGCAGTAAAAGAAGAGGATATTATAAAAATTGCTTGTGTTTTAAAAAAAGCCGGAATACCTGCTTCTTATGCACCGGATATTCAGCAAATTTTATGGGATAAGATAATTTATAACTGTGCATTAAATCCTCTTGGAGCATTACTTGAATGTAGTTACGGAGAACTTGCAGAAGATGAAAACACCAAAGATCTAATGAATAAAATTATAAATGAGATATTTATTGCAACAAAAGCAAACAATATAAAATTAAGATGGGATAATCCGGAGGATTATATACAACATTTTTATAAAAATCTTATACCACCTACAGCAAAACATTATCCTTCAATGTATTATGATTTAAAATCTAAAAAAAGAACAGAGATAGATGCATTAAATGGAGCAGTTGTAAAACTTGCAGAAGAAAAAGGTATATATCTACCGGTAAATGACACAATCACCAAGATGGTTAAAAGAAAAGAGAAGCTTAATTTGTGGTAGAATTTTATAATAACTAAAATCTTGAAGGAGATAGATTTGCGTTTTGACAAAAGGGCACCGGCACAAATAAGAGATGTAAAAATCACAAGAGATTTCAATATTTATGCAGAAGGTTCGGTTTTAATAGAAATCGGAAATACAAAAGTAATAGTTACTGCTTCGGTAGAAGAAAAAGTCCCACCTTTTTTAAAAGGAACAGGGCAAGGCTGGATAACTGCAGAATATTCTATGCTTCCAAGAGCAACAGAAACAAGAAATATCAGAGAAATAGTCAGAGGTTCTCCAAGTGGCAGAACCCACGAAATCCAAAGATTGATAGGTAGGGCTTTAAGGGCAGCAGTAGATTTAAAAAAACTCGGTGAAAGAACTATCTGGGTTGATTGTGATGTAATACAGGCTGATGGTGGAACAAGGGTAACATCAATAACCGGTGCATTTATAGCAGTAGCCGATGCAATGATAAAAATAACAAAAGAAGGAAGGGTAAAACAAAACCCTTTAAAAGATTATGTAGCCGCAATAAGCGTAGGAAGATTAAAAAATGAAGTAATCCTCGATTTAAATTATCAAGAAGATTCTACAGCAGAAGTAGATATGAATGTTGTAATGACCGGAAAAGGTGAGTTTGTAGAAATACAGGCAACCGGTGAAGAGCATTCTTTTTCACAGGAAGATTTTAATAAAATGCTTGAATATGCAAAACTTGGAATAAAAAAACTTATACATATCCAAAAAGAGTTAATAGAAGGAATACCTTCCATAGGTCATTGGGAAAGAAAGAATATAAAAGAGTTTGTTTATATTGATAGATAGGAGGTAAAAAATTGAGCGAAAGTCTTGTAATACTTGGCTCCCAATGGGGTGATGAAGGAAAAGGAAAGATAGTAGATTTACTTGCACCGGATTATGATTATGTAGTTAGATACCAAGGTGGTAGCAATGCAGGACATACGGTTATTGTAAATAATAAAAAATATACATTGCATCTCATTCCATCAGGCATATTACATAAAGGAGTTAAAAATATAATAACAAATGGAGTAGTAGTAGATTTAGAAGAACTTCTAAAAGAGATGGAATCTGTAAAAGAAGTTGCCCAAGATTTTGAAGGAAAATTATATATAAGTGATAGGTCTCATATTGTTTTCCCATATCATAAACTTCTTGATAGCTTATCAGAAAAGGCAAAAGGTAAAGATAAAGTAGGAACAACATTAAAAGGTATAGGTCCAACATATATGGCAAAATATGCAAGAAATGGAATAAGAATGGTTGATTTGTTTGATGCAAAATATTTTAGAGTAGTTCTTGAAAAAGCTATGAATGAAGCAAAAGAAATTACAGAAAAGATTTATAATGAAAAATTTAATTTAGATATAAATCAAGTATATGAAAAAACCTTACAAATGTTTGAAAAAATAAAAAATCTTATAACAGATACATCTTTACTGCTTCATAACGAATTATTAAAAGGAAAAAAGGTTTTATTTGAAGGTGCTCAAGGAACTATGCTTGATGTTGATATGGGAACATATCCTTATGTAACTTCTTCCAATGCTTCTGCTCTTGGTATATGCAATGGAACCGGCGTATCGCCAAAACTAATAGGAAAAGCAAAAGTTTACGGTGTTAGCAAAGCCTATGTAACAAGAGTAGGAGAAGGCCCATTCCCAACAGAGTTATCAGATGATATAGGAAATAGATTAAGAGAAGAAGGTCATGAATACGGCTCTACAACCGGAAGACCAAGAAGATGCGGATGGCTTGATTTAGTAGCATTAAAATTTGCTTGCAGAATAAATGGATTAGACGGAATTATAATAACAAAACTTGATGTCCTTGATAAATTTTCTGAAATAAAAGTTTGCGTTGCTTATGAATACGAAGGAGCAATAATTACAGAATTTCCTGCATCTTTAAAAATCCTTGAAAAATGCAAACCTATATATAAAACATTAAAAGGATGGAATACAACCACAAAAGGATTAAAAGATAAATCTAAACTTCCAAAAGAAGCAGAGGAATTTATTAGAACAATAGAAGAAGAAACCGGCGTAAAAGTAGTTATGTTATCAACAGGTCCGGAACGCTCTGAATATACATGGTTATGATATAATAAGTTAGCATTTGCTAACTTGGAGGCATAAATATGGCTGACACAATAGAAACACAAAAAAAGCTTGTGGAAGTTGGCACAACCCATAGCACCGATATTATGTTTCTACTTTACATGATTTTAGGTATAGGTATAGGTATAGGAACTAGTAATTAAAATTATAGCCAAATATAGTTAGATATATCTTGACAAATATTATTAAAAACTAATTACTGATTTTATACAAAATTATAGCAAATAATACCTGACTTTTCTATAAAATAAGATTATAATATTTGCTATAAAAATTTTAATTGAATAAGGAATATCTCTAAGAGAAGTTCTCTTGGAGATATAATAACACCATACACATCAAAAAAGCAAGTCCTTCAAATATTGGTAAAACAATATTTGGAGAGACAGAAAGGGTGTAATAGTGCTCCCTGTGAATTACTGATGAATAATCCTTACTATAGGGATTATCTTAGTAATTCCAAACCCCTGATGTGTGTGGAATAAATGTCTATAAAAGAGGGGAACTATATAGATATTTAATGATAGGATTACAAAAATTAGCAGAATGATGAAGGTTTTAAAAGCATCCGAAATAGCTTTAATAGATAAGAAAACCATAGAAGAAACCGGCATAGCATCGCTTGTATTAATGGAAAATGCCGGAAGAAGTTGTTATCAAATCATAAAAGAAAAATTTAATGGATTAAAAAAAGTTGCTGTTTTTGTAGGAAGTGGTAATAATGGCGGAGATGGTCTTGTAATAGCAAGATATCTTCTCAGAGATAAAATTGATGTAGATGTATATATATTATCAAATGATGAAAATAAACTTTCTGCAGATAACAAAAAAAATTTAGAGATTTTTAAAAATTTTGGTGGAAAATATAAATTTATAGCGGAAAATAATATAAATGAGATATATTTAAATGATGTTGATTTAATTATAGATGCAATTTTTGGAACCGGATTTAAACCACCTATAAGTGGTTATAGGGAAGAAATAATAAAATTAATAAATAAATCAAATAAAAAAGTTGTTTCAGTTGATATTCCTTCCGGATTATCTGCAGATAGCGGAAAAATAGAAGGAGAGTTTATAAAAGCCGATATAACAATAACTTTCGGCTTTAAAAAATTAGTTCATATATTATATCCTGCCAGCGAGTATTGTGGAGAGGTGTATCTTGTAGATATATCATTAAATGAAAAATATGCAGAAGATATAAAAAGATATATTCTTACAAAGGATATAATAAAATTACCTAAGAGAGAAAAAACAGGACATAAATATACATTCGGACATGTAGCTGTTATTGGTGGTTCTGTGGGAAAATCAGGGGCAGTTATAATGGCTTCTAAATCTGCTTCTGTAAGCGGTGCCGGATTAGTTACTGCCATTGTTCCAAGCTCAATAAATCAGATAGTAGAAACAAATCTGATTGAAGAAATGTCTATTCCTGTTTCTGATAAAGATGGTATATTTTCAAGTAGTGAAGAAATTATAAATATTTTAAAAAATGGAAAATTTTCTTCAATAGTTGTAGGTATGGGTATGTCTGTAAATGAAAATACAACTGAAATTGTAAAATCTTTACTCAATATAGATAAACCAATTGTTATAGATGCAGATGGATTAAATAACCTTGCAAAGATAGAAAATTATGAAATCCTTTTAAAAGAAAGAGAAAAGCCAACAGTTTTAACTCCACATATTGGAGAGTTTCAAAGATTAATCAAAAGGGAAATTCCTGAAGATTTAGAAGAAATAGCAAAAGATTTTGCAATAAAAACAAATTCTTACCTTGTGCTTAAATCTGCAAGAACAATAATAGCTACTCCTGATGGAAAGGTATATTACAACATAATTGGAAATGCCGGAATGGCAACTGCCGGAACAGGTGATGTTTTAGCAGGAATGCTTGGGGCTTTAATAAACAGATTGCTTACTGAAGAAGCTGTTAAAACTGCTGTTTATCTTCATAGTTTTGCAGGGGATTTGGCAAAATTAGCCAAATCCGAAGAATCCCTTAAAGCTACTGCTATTATTGAGTTTATACCCCAAGCTATAAAACAGTTATCTCAATAACTATTTTTTCTTTCTTATTCTTATTGCATCCGGTGTAACTTCTATAAGCTCATCTTCATTTATCCATTCCATAGCTCTTTCAAAATCCATTTTTTTAGCAGGAACTATTTTTATATTTTCATCTGAACCGGATGCTCTCACATTGGTTAATTTTTTCTCCCTTGTAACATTTACATATAAATCATTATCTCTGTTATGTTCTCCAACTACCATTCCTTCATAAACTTCTGTTCCCGGGTCTATAAAGAAAATACCTCTATCTTGTAATCCAAAAATAGCATAAGGAGTAGCAACACCTTGTCTATCTGCTATCAAAGCTCCGTTTATTCTTGTTCTTATTTCTCCTTGCCATCTTTCCCAACCTTCAAATAATGTATTCATCATACCTTCACCGCGGGTATCTGTTTTAAATTCTGACCTATATCCAATCAAACCTCTTGAAGGCATTATAAATTCAAGTCTTACCCTTCCAAAACCGTGATTTATCATATTTACCATTCTTCCTTTTCTTGAACCAAGTTTCTGTGTAACTACTCCTACAAAATCCTCAGGTATATCTATTAAAACCCTTTCCATAGGCTCATATATTTCACCGTTTTCTTCTTTGGTTATTACTTTTGGTTTAGAAACTTGGAATTCATAACCTTCTCTTCTCATCATTTCTGCTAAAATAGCAAGTTGAAGTTCTCCTCTTCCCATTACAAGAAAAGAATCAGGATTATCTGTATCCTGAACTTTTAAAGCTACATTTGTTAATGTTTCTTTATATAATCTTTCTCTTAAATGTCTTGATGTTAAATATTTACCACTTCTGCCGGCAAAAGGTGAATCATTTACGGAAAAAATCATAGATATTGTTGGCTCTTCTACCGTTATTGGAGGAAGGGCAACCGGATTTTCTGCATCTGCTATTGTATCTCCTATAGTTATATCTTCAAGACCTGCTATTGCTACTATATCTCCTGCTTTTGCCTCTTTTGTTTCAATTCTTTTTAATCCTTCGTAAGTATAAATTACTCTTACCGTTCCTTTTAAAATAGTTCCATCTTTTTTTACTACACTAACTTGTTGATTTTGTTTAACAGTTCCGTTAAATATTCTACCAATAGCAAGTCTTCCTACAAAGTTATCATAATCAAGAGATGTTATCAAAAATTGTAATCCCATATCTTTATCATAAGTTGGTGCCGGTATATACTCTATTATTTTTTCAAATAAAGGCTTTAAATCTTTGCTGTCTTGGTCTAAGGATTCTTTTGCTATACCATCTTTTGCTATTGTATAAATAATAGGAAAATCAAGCTGTTCTTCTGTTGCATCTAAATCTATAAATAAATCATAAATTTCATTTATAACTTCTTGAATTCTTGCATCCGGTCTATCTATTTTATTTATTACTACAATTGGAGTTAAAGAACTTTCAAGGGCTTTTTTTAGGACAAATCTTGTTTGAGGAAGTGGTCCTTCGGAAGCATCAACCAAAAGTAAAACTCCATCTACCATTTTTAATGTTCTTTCTACTTCTCCACCAAAATCTGCGTGTCCCGGAGTATCTACAATATTAATTTTTACATCTTTATATCTTATAGCTGTATTTTTTGCCATAATTGTAATACCGCGTTCTCTTTCTAAATCAATATTATCCATAACTCTTTCTGCTACTTCTTCATTTGTTCTAAATGTTCCACTTTGTTTAAGAAGTGCATCAACTAAGGTTGTTTTTCCATGGTCAACGTGGGCTATAATAGCTATATTCCTTATATTGTTCCTAACTTCTTTTTGGTTTAAAAATTGTTGCATAAAATCTCCTTTTTTAAAATTTTGATAAATGAAAATTATACCGCATTTTTGTAAAAAATTGTTATGATATTATATAGGTTTATTATATTTTTGCAAAATTTTTATAATACCCCCTTGATTTTTATAACCAAAAATCGTATTATTGTAAATATTAGGAGGTGTATCATGAGTACAGCAAGAAGGCTAAATATAACTCTTCCTGAAGATGTAGCAGAGATACTAAACAATGTAAAGAATAAATCGGCTTTTATTGCAGAAGCTATAAGAGAATACAAGAAACAAAAAGACAAAGAAAAACTTATAGCTGAACTCAAAGAAGGCTATTTATTATCAGCTAAGGAAGATATAGAACTATCTAAAGATTGGGAAGTAACTATAAATGATGGAATCTAATAAAATTAAAAGAGGCTTCATTTATCTTGTGGATTTAAATCCTACAATTGGAGCCGAAATCAATAAAGTGCGTCCTGCTGTTGTTGTATCAAATAACATAAATAACCAATATGCAGAAACTGTAACTATAGTTCCAATAACATCGTCAAAATTAGATAAAGTTTACCCTTTTGAAGTATTCATATCTAAGGGTATAGCGAATCTTGATAAAGATTGCAAAGCTAAAGCAAATCAGATAAGAACAATTGATAAAAAACGCATAATCTCAGAAATTGGAGAATTACCAGAAGATTTAACGAAAAAGTTAGATACGGCGATTAAAATCCATTTGGAGTTAGAATAATGCTATTTTGGAAAGTAAAATATAATATCATATTTTTTATATAAAAAGAAAAAAAGCAATGAAAAATATTTTAATGCTAAAAACCCACAGTGCCGGAATAGGTGATTTATTAAGGAGTTCTGCTTCTTGGAGAGCATTAAAAAATCATTTTAACAATTCAAAGTTAAATCTTTTATTTTTGTCGGATAATCCCGGATATCCTTCTGAAAAACTGATTTCAAAGCATCATCTTTTAGATAGCTTTTATGTAATAGATAAAAGAGATATGAATAAAATATCCGGTATAAAAAGAGTTATAAAAGAAAGCTCTGAGATTATAGAAAAAATAAATCCGGATTTTGTTATAGATTTTGAACCTTATGGGCTTGAAACAACTATTGTATCTATGGTTGCAAGATTTAAATATAAAATAAAAACCCTCGGAATAAATGAGATATTCCCAAGAGGATTATTATATAGCCAATATAGTAGCTCTGTAAAAAAATTTATGAAAGAAAACAACATTAAAATATTAAACTATACAGATAGAGATTTTGTGGTTTTATCTGCTCTTGGAATAAAAAGAAATAATATTCCCATTGAGATAGAAGAAACGGAAGAAGCAAAAAAATTTAGGGAAAATTTAAAATTAAAGCTAAACACAGATAAAAAAATTCTTGGTATTAATATAGGTTGTGGAACATCTGATGCTTTACCAAAAAGACCCAATTTAGATTTAGTAGTATCCGTAGCTAAATATTTAAAAGAAAAATATGATTATTTTATCCTGCTTTTTGGTGCAGATTATGAAAAAGATACAAATGCAGAGTTTATAAAAAGATTTGGAAATAGTAAAGATATTTATGATTTAGCCGGTAAAACCGATATATTAGAGGTAGTTGGTGCTATTAATCTAACCGATTTATTTATATCCAGTGATAGTGGTCCATATCATATAGCAGTAGCTTTAAAAAAGCCAACAGTAGCAATATTTAATTTTGAAAATCCGGCTCATTATCATCATCATGAATGGGTTAGATGTATAGTTGCACCTAATATGAACTATAAAGATGATTTAATTCAGGCTTGTGAAGAAGTTATATCTTTCCGTGAGTATAACTCATAAAATATTCCTTTTTTACTTAGGAGGCTGTTAATATCTCCTTCTTCTACTATCTGTCCTTTATCAAAAACAAGGATTTTATCACAGCTATTAATAGTTTTTAATCTGTGAGCAATTATTATTAATGTTTTTTCTTTAAATAATTCAAAAATCTGTTTTACGATAATATCTTCTGTTTGTACATCTAAAGCAGATGTTGCTTCATCTAATATAATTATCTCTGGATTTTTTAAAAATACCCTTGCAAGGGCTAATCTTTGTCTTTCTCCACCGGAAAGAGAACTTCCTCTCTCTCCAATAATTGTATTTAAGCCATCTTTTAGATTAAAAACAAAATCAGCTTTTGCATTTATCAATGCTTCTTTTATCTGCTCATCTGTTGCAGTAGGATTTGCAATAAGAAGATTATTTTTTATTGTATCATTAAATATAAATATATCCTGTGAAACGATACCGATTTTATACCTTAAAGATTTTATATTATATTTTCTTAGTTCTACATTATCAATCAATATTTCACCTTGATAATTTTTATATATTCCAATAAGAAGTTTTATAAAACTGCTTTTTCCGGAGCCGGTTTGACCGACTATTCCTATTTTATCTCCTTTTTTAATTACAGCATTTATATCTTTTAAAATTTTATGATTATTTATATTCAGATAAACATTCTTATATTCTATTTTTTCTTTAAATTTATCTAAAATCAGACCTTCTTCTTTTTCTGTTGGTAAATGTAGTAGATATTTAATTCTTTCCGTGATTGGTGTTATTACTTTTAGCTGGATTGCACCTCTTTGGACTGTTTGCAGAGAATTAACAAGGATAAGCAGAGCAGATAAAAAGGAAAATAAATCTCCGGTAGTAATTTCCCCTTTTATTATTCTGTATCCTCCGTATAAAATAATACCGGCAGTAGCTATATAAGAAACTGTTTCAAGGGAAGAAAGGTAAAAAACATCATATAAAGCATTTTTTCTTTGGTTTTTAAAATAATTTTCATTTATCTGCTTAAATTTTTCTTTAATAATATCAAGATTAAATAATTTTATTGTCTCTATACCGGATATTAATTGATTTAAAAACTGGGTATATTCTGATGCTGACTCTTGATTTTTTTGTGAATATTTTTTCCTTTTTTCCCCAAAATAATTAAAAGATAAAGCAAGCAAAGGTGTTATAAATAAAAATATCAAAAATAATTTCCAATCTCTATAAATCAAAACAAAAACCATAAATAAAACAGTAAAAATATGAGTAATTAAATCTATACCTATTAAAAGCATTGCATTTCTAAAAGCTTCTAAATCATTGGTTGCTCTACTTAATATATCTCCGTATTGTTTTCCAATAAGGGATTGATACTCTACATTAATTAATTTTTGGAATATTTTTTCTCTTAAATCTTTCATAACTTTAAGTAAAGCAAGAGGATACATATACTCTTTTAATCCAAATCCTATCTGTTTAATAACTGCTATCAAAAATAATAAAAGAACTATTATTTTTAATTTTTCTAAATCTTTTTCTATAAAAACTTTATCAACAACATTTTTTACAATAAATGTAATACCTGCAAGGCTTCCGGCTTCTATAATACTTCCTATTAATGATAAAATTATTAAAATCTTATATTTGCTAAACTGCTGATAAATAAATTTAACCGTTTGGATTTTTGCTCTCCTTTAATAGATTTATAAATTTGTTTAAAATAATTTTTTTGCTGTATTTTTCTTTAAAAAGTTTTAAAGCATTTTCGGATATTTCTTTCATTAAATCTTTGTTATTTATAATTTCTTTTAATTTTTTTATAGCTTCTTCTTTATTTTTTACGATAAATCCGGATTTTTCATTTTCAAAAAGATATTTTAGATTTTCTATATCATATACAAAAACAACTTTTCCGGTTGCAATTCCTTCTACTGCTGTTCTTCCAAAACTTTCTTCACCTTTGGATAGGACAAGAACAATATCAGAAGCATTATAAAAATATTCTGTATCTTTTCTGTATCCTGTAAAAATAACTTTTTCTTTATTTTTTAATAATTTTTTTGCATTTTCTAAATCTTTTCCATCTCCAACTACAATAAATTTAACATTACCTTCTAATCTATCGGCTATTTCTATAAAATCATATATTCCTTTTCCTTTATTTACTTTTCCGACAAATAAAATCACAATTTCATCATCTTTTATATTAAACTGCTTTCTGATTTTATCTCTTTTTTCATTATCCGGATAAAATCTATCTTCATCTATAAAGTTATATAAAACTTCTATCTTTTCCTCTTTTATACCATCTTGAATTAATCTCCTTTTTGAACTTTCGCTAACTGCTATTATTTTATAAACATTAGGTAGTATAAATTTTTTTATAAAAATTGGCTGATAATTTAACATATGCCTGAATAATATTATCTTTGCTCCGGATAATTTTCCTGCTAAAAATGTGTTTATATACTCATTTCCATTATTTCCTATTATAAAATCCGGTTTTATCTTTCTTGCAAGGTTTATAAGTTTTATAGTATTTAGTGGAGAAAATTCAGATTTTAATGTTATATCAAATTTGTTTTTTTCGGATATATGCTTATCTACATAACTTCCTTTTGCTATTGCTTTATAAAGCTGTATATCTTCTATCTTTTCAAGCTCATTTATAAAATCTATTGAATGTATCTCGGTTCCACCCGGATTTGGATTTGGATTAGCATTTACCCATAATATTTTTATCAATATAACCCCTACTACATATATTTTTTCAAAATCTCTGGAATATCAAAACTTCCATCCGGTCTTTGATAATTTTCCATTATTGCTATTAATGTCCTACCTACTGCCAATCCGGAGCCATTTAATGTATGGACATATCTTGTTTTTCCATCTTTTGTTTTGTATCTAATTTTTGCTCTTCTTGCCTGAAAATCTTCCGTATTAGAGCAGGAAGATATTTCTCTATATCTATTTTGAGAAGGTATCCAAACCTCTATATCATAAGTTTTTGCTGCTGAAAATCCCATATCTCCAGTGCATAAAAGCACAACTCTATAAGGCAATCCGAGAAGTTGTAATATCTTTTCTGCTTCATTAACAAGTTTTTCAAGCTCATTATAGGAATCTTCCGGTTTTGTGATTTTCACAAGTTCTACTTTATCAAATTGATGTTGTCTTAGTATTCCCCTAACATCTTTTCCGTGGGAACCGGCTTCTTTTCTAAAACAAGGTGTATATGCTGTGTAATATTTTGGAAGTTCATCTTCTTGAAGTATCTCATCATTATGCAAATTTGTAAGAGTAACTTCTGCTGTAGGAATAAGATATAAATCTTCACCTTCTATTTTATATAAATCTTCTTTAAATTTTGGTAGTTGTCCGGTTCCGTATAAAATTTCCGGTTTTACTAATACAGGTGTCCAGACTTCTGTATATCCATGCTCTTTTGTATGGATATCAAGCATAAAATTTATTAAAGCCCTTTCTAATCTTGCGGCTTCTTTAAACATAACTGTAAATCTTGCTCCGGAAAGTTTTGCTCCTCTATCAAAATCAAGGATGCCGAGCTTTTCTCCTATCTCCCAATGTGGTATTGGTTCAAAATCAAATTTTCTTGGCTCTCCCCATCTTCTTATTTCAACATTGTCATTTTCATCTTTTCCGATTGGGACATCTTCTGCCGGCATATTAGGAATATAAAGAAGTATATTTTCAAGCTCTTCTTCTACCTGCTTTAATCTTTCCTCATCTCTTTTTATAAGTTCTCCTATCTCTTTTACTCTTTGTTGTATTTGGCTTGTATCTTTCCCTTCTTTTTTATATATAGGAAATAACTTAGATTTCTCATTTCTTTCTGCTCTCAAACTCTCTATATTAACAAGAAGTTCTCTTCTTTCTTTATCTAATTTTAAAACCTCATCTATCATATCTGCATATTTTTTATCCCTTCTGCCAAGCCTTTCCTTTACAAATTCCGGATTTTCCCTGATTAATTTTATATCTATCAATTCTGCCTCCTCTATTTTGTATATAAATCATTTATAAATCTTATTAATTTTTCTTTAAGTGGCAATGCATTTAATATTTTTCCGAGTGAAAAATAATATCTCTCATCACCTTTTTTATCTGTTACTTTATTCAGATATTCCATAGCTTTTTCATCATTTCCTTCTCTTAGATAAATCTGGGCAAGCAATGAATAAGCTTCTTTTATTTTTGGGTTTAACCTTATGGTTTCTTCTAAATCTTTTTTTGCTTCTTCATACTCTCCTTTTTGGATATAAACCTTTCCTCTTTCAAAATAAGCCTCTGCATAATCCGGTTTATTTCTTATAGCTTCCGAAAGTTCCACAATAGCAACTTCAAGACTTTCTTGATTTAAATCAAGTGCTGCAACTTTTCCTCTCCAATAATGAAGTTCAGGAAGTTCAGGACTTATTAAAATAGCTTCATCAACAAGAGCAATAGCAGTTTCATAATTCTCCCTCTCATATTGTTGAATTGCTTTGTTTAAAAGATGATAAGCTTCTGTGCTCATTTTAGACACCTCCATTGTTTATATTATAATTATAATATGAAAAAGTTTAAACTGAAAAATTTTATTAATAGGCTTTTAAATATTTTTACCGAGATTTTTTTATCTTTATCAATTATATTATTTTTCCTTCTTACGATTTTATATATAATTACAAACTACAAAGATATTTTAAAATTTTATGGAATTAATATAAAAGATGATTGCAAAATAAATATACATAACATATCTTGCAGTTATATTAGCATAAAAAGTAAAGATTTAGATATAAATTTAAAAGATATTTATATAGATTTTTATTGGAAAAATTTATTTAATAAAAATCATTTAGCAGATATTAAAATTAATCAGATAACCGGAAGTTATATATCAATACCAACTGGAGAAAAAACAACAGAAATACCGGAAATTTATTATATATACCTTCTTACCAATTACTCATCTGTAAATATAAAAAACTTTAATTTAGATATTAAAAAAGATAAAGATACCATAAACATTTCTGCTGAAAATATTTATAATCAAAAGAACAAGATATTCTGGAATAATTTTAATGTAGTATTTGATAAATATAAAATTTTAGCTAAGAAAGTGGATAAAACAGATTTTATCATATATCCGGATAAATTAAAGCTAAATAACTTAAAATCAGAAATATCCACAGATTATGGCAAGATAGATGGTTTAATAAATATTAGTCTATCAGATGATACTAATTTAGGATTATCAGGAGATTTAAATTCAGAGCTTCTAAAAATAGAAAATGCTAATCTAAATGGAAATACTGCAAAAATAGATATTAATGGCTATCAATTTGAAAAATTTAAAATAGAAACAAAACTAAATACAAGATTAATAAATATTGATAATATACAGATAAAAGGAGCAGATAATAGACTAAAAGGTTATATAGATACAGATAAAAATAAAGGTAGATTTGAGCTTGTTTCTAATATAGATAGATTTTCTTTTCAAGATTATATCTTTGAAAATATTAAAAATAAAACTGATATAAAAATAGATAAAACATTAAGCTTAGAGGGTAAAGCAAAAACAGATTTAGCTACAATAGATTATAAACTTCAAGATAAAAAGTTTAGTTTCTGGGCAGATAATATAAAAATATCCGATTTTATAAAATCAAAAGATGAAATTCTTAGTTCTATAAATGGTTTTGCAAATATAGATGGAGAATATTATTTAGATAAAGAGTTGATTAATCTAAAAATAAAAGCTAATAGATTATCTTTTATAGGACTTAATTTTAATAATGCACAGATAGATATAAACTCGGATATAAAAAATGATAAAACATTAATAAATGCTATCCTGTCGGATAAGGCAGTTTTAAAAGTTAATGGGAATGTATCATTAAAAAATAAAGAGATAAATCTTAATTTAGATGGGAAAAATATAAATATAGATAATCTGATTTTTACAAAAGATGTAGGTATAAAATCTAATCTTGATATTAATGGAAATCTATCTTTAAAAAGAGAAAACTTTACAATCTCTTTGAAAAGTTTTGCAAAAAATTTCTCTTATAAAGAGATAAATCTTAATAATATTCAAGCTGATTTTTATATGCAAAATGATAAAATAAATATAAATGCATCAAATATAGACAAAAGTATCAAATCTAATATAGATATAGACCTAAAACCATTTAGCTTAAAACTAAATTTAGATTTAAATAATGCAGATGGAGAAATAGCCCAAAATTATCTTAAAAATCTTCTACCGGATATATTTTCTAAAATATCTCCTTTAAAAACTTCTGGAAAGATAAATATATATTTAGATGAGAAAGAAGATTATAATATAACCCTTAAAGATATAAATTCATCGGTAAAAATAACCCAGCTAAATGATACAATTAATACAAATATAAATGGTTTTATTAATCCAAAAGAAAAAGATTTAACTATAAATTTTGATAAAAAGCAGTTCAAGGATTTTTCTAATGTAGAAGGTAAAATCTTTTTAAAAAATGGTGATATAAAAACAGAGCTAAATATAGAAGGATTAAAAGATTTTGATAAATTCAGTTTGATTTCAAATCTAAATATGAATCTTAAGGAAAAATTAATAAATGGAAATACAAATATTGATATAAACAAAAAAGATATAGCATCAAATATATTAATCTCCCATAATGGCAGTTTTGAAAAATTATCCGGTATTGCAAAACTAAGGATTAATAAAGATACAAATATCTTAAGTTATAATTTAGATTTAAAGCAAAATCTACTAAATATAGATACAAAAAAGTTTGAACTATCTTTTCAAAATATAAAATTATCACTCCAAGATTTAAATCTAAAAGCTAATACAGAAAATTTAGAAGGAAGTATATATGCTAAAAATCTTGAAGTATCTAAGGATTTCACTCCAATTCTTTTATTTCCACAATTTAGCAGTAGTTTTGATAAAAATCAGCTGAAAATATCCAAACTATATCATATGGGAACATTAACAGGAAATATTGAGTATCTTATTTATAATTTTTCTGAAAATAAATTAAACTTTTATGCAAATGGTAAGATAGATAAAAAATTAACATCAGAGCTTATTCAGTTTGTTAATATTAATACAGATTTAAATTATACTGCAAAATTTAATGATACAATAGATAAAATTCCGGAAAATATATCACTTCAGATATACGGTCAAAATGTAGGTATAAAAACACCTTATACACAAGGAGTAATCAATTTTAATAAAACAGATATAAAAATTGATAAAATGGTAAATCTTTATCTTGAAGGAGATACAAAAACAGTATTTGGAAGAAGTAAAGCATTAATTATGGGATATATAAATCTTAAACCTTTTAATTATCAATTATCTATGATAACCGGTAATATTCCTGTAAAATATGAAAAATTATATCAGGGAGTTATTAATACAAATATCTCAATTGCAGGTAAAGAAGAGCATTCCGTGATTGGTTTAATAACAACGACAGGAAAAGTTAATATTAATCTGAAAGATTTAGAGAAAAAGGAAACGAAAGGAAAACCGGAAATACTTAAAAAGATTAAATTAAATATAGATGTAGAATCTGCATCAAGTATAGAAATATCAGGAGATTGGGGAAGAGCTTTTGTCGATGGTAAAATAACAATAACCGGAACGGTATATCAACCAATAATAAATGGCAATATTAATATTTCTTATGGAAAAGTTTATTTTCTAAAAAATATTTATAATATAGATTTTGCAAGTATAAAAATAATAAATAATGAACCATATATAAACGGTAGACTTTCTACTAATGTATCCGGTAATTTTATCTTTATTAATATTTACGGCAATATAAATAACTTAAAATATGATTTTTATTCTACACCACCTAAAACAAAAGATGAAATATTAACAATGCTTCTTTTGAAAAGAGCCCCAAGCCAATTTGAAGAACTACCAATATTCAGTATCGTTGGAGAAGTGGCAAAAACATTAGTTCCTACTAAACAAGAGGAAGAAGAAAAAGGCTTATTCGGAACCGGTGTAAATATTAATGTTATACCATCTTATAATCCAACAGAAGGTGTTACATTTTCTCTATACGCTCAAAAATATCTATCCAGAAGATTATATATAGCCCTATCAAAACCTATATCAAAATTTGAAAATTATATAGGATGGTATGAATTTGGAGTAAAAACATCAGAAAGAACATCTATAACATTTAAATCTTTTGAAAATAATACCCACGGCTTAGATATAACATTTAGCCTGCCTTTTGATTTTTAATTTATGATAAAATTTTCATTGTTATGTTTAATCAAAGAGAGATACAGATATGAATAGAAAATTAGTGATAACTTCTTCTTTGAAGAGTATTTTTTATCTTATTTTGGAAGATAATATTCCGGTGGAACTAAAAGTAGAAGATAAGGAATTATCAAAACAAACCGGAAATATATATAAAGGAAAAGTTAAAAAAGTTGTTCCTGCTATGAATGCTTACTTTGTAGATATAGGTGAAGATAAAGAAGCTTTTTTACCTGTAAAAGATTTATGTAAAGAAGATAAAGAATGTAAAAACTTAAAAGTTGGAGATACTGTTATAGCTCAGGTTAGACGCTCACCTGTTAGCACAAAAGGAGCAAAACTATCTTGCAAAATAGCAATACCGGGAAAATATTTAGTCTTATTACCAAGATTAAAAAATCAAATATCCATATCATCTAAATTTGAAGACCAAGAATTTAGAGAGAATTTAAAAGAGCATATATCAAACATACTAAAACCTTATAATGAAGAAAAATATGGCTTTATAATAAGAACATCTTCAGAAAAAGCCACAGACCAGCAAATAATTGAAGATTTTTTACATCTAAAACAGGAATGGATAGAAATATTAAAATCTGCAGAAAAGCAAAAAGCACCTTCTTTGATTTATGAAGAAAGCTTTAAGGCATACTCAATTTTAAGAGATTATGCAGGCGAATTTGAAGAGATAATATCAGATGATATAAATATATTAAAAGAGATAAAAAAATATATAACAAAAAATTTTCCAAATGTTAATATAAAACTTACACCTTACAGAAAAAGAAAACAATCTTTATATTACCAATATCAGATAGATAAAATTATTAATAAGATATTATCACCTTATGTATGGCTAAAAAGTGGAGCTTATCTTATAATAGAAGAAACAGAAGCTCTCACCGTCATAGATGTAAATAGTGGAAGTTATTGTAAACAAAAAAATTTAGAAGATTTAGCCTACTCTATCAATTTAGAGGCAGCAAAAGAGATAGCCTACCAAATAAGACTTAGAGATTTAGCCGGTATCATTATTATAGATTTTATAGATATGCAACAAAAAGAACATAAAGAAGCCCTTATAAATTTTATAAAGGAAGAGTTTAAAAAAGATAAAAGACCAATAAAAGTAAAAGGCATAACAGAGCTTGGTCTTCTTGAGATGACAAGAAAAAAAATAGATGAAAGCCTTATAAAACAGCTATCAGAAAGTTGCCCTGTTTGTAATGGAAAAGGATTTATAAAATCCGAAGATATTGTCCTATTTGAAATAGAAAAAGCAATAAATCAATTAAAGCCATTTGTAAAACTTATTATAAAAATAAATCCAAAAATAGCAAAATCTGTTTCAGAACTGATAAAAAATTTAAATTTAGAAGATATTGTCTCAATAGAGTATAATAATAAATTAATGGTAGATAAATTTGAATTGGAGAAAATATCATGAAAAGGAAATTAATTATTTGTGCAGTTAGTAGCTTTATATTAATATCCTGTGCTTCAAAAAAAGAAAATATGGTTTATTCCGGTAATGTATATGAACAAGCAATGCAGGCTTATAAATCCGGAGATTACAAAACAGCAAAAGATAAACTTAGAAAAACAATTTTTTCTGCAGAAGGAGTAACACCACAGCAGATAATGGAAGCAAGATTTGCCCTTGCAGATAGCTATTATCAAAGAGAGGAATATGTAGATGCAATTGTTGAGTTTGAAGAGTTTATATCTCTTTATCCTACATCACCAAAGGTTCCGGAAGCATTATTCAAATTATCTCTTTCTTATTTGAGCGTTGCTCCAGATTATAAAAGAGATATAACCTATATAAACAAAGCAGAAGAAAAAGCACAGGAGATATTAGATAGTTATCCTGATTCAGAGTTTGTAAATGGAGCCAAAAAAGTAATAGCAAAGGCAAGAGAGATAAAAGCAAAACATCTTATATATATAGCAGATACCTATGAAAAATATGGAAAATTTTATTCTGCTTCATTATATTATTCCGATGTGTATGAAAAATATAAAGATTATATAGAAAAAGATTATATAGCTTATAAACTTGCTTATAATTTAATAAATGCAAAAAAACAGTATGAAGACGAGATAAAGAAATATACAGAATATCTTAAAGATACAGAAAAAGCTATTGAAAAAGAACAGGATTTAGAAGCAAAAAATGCAATGATAAATAGAAAAAAAGTTATAGAAGACCATCTTGCTTTATTAAATGAAAGAATTGAAAAATCAAAAGAAAGAGCCATAGATATATTAAAATTATTTTCAAAAGCATTTCCTGACTCTAAGTATAAAAAAGATGCAGAAAATTTATTAAGTAAGGTGGAAAAATAGATGGAAACAGAAAAAGTTGTAGAAAAAATAGTAGAAAAAGCTTCTGAAAAAAAAGGTGAAAATATAGTTGTTCTTGAAATAGGAAAAATTTCACCTATTGCTGATTATATGATAATAATTTCCGGCTCTGTGCCACTACATACAAAAGCTATCTGTGATTTTATAACAGAAGAACTTAAAAAAGAAGGGATATATCCTTCCCACATAGAAGGTTATAATGAAGGAAGATGGATAGCCATAGATTACGGCGATATTATGGTTAATATATTTATACCGGAACTTAGAGATTACTATCAACTTGAATGGCTATGGTCAGATGCGCCTAAAAAAGAATATAAGGTAAGCTAATGAGTATTGGCATTTTTGATTCAGGTATAGGTGGTTTAACAGTTTTTAAAGAAATTGCGAAAGCATTTCCAAAAGCAGATATATACTATCTTGGAGATACTGCAAGGGTTCCTTATGGTAATAAATCAAAAGAAACTATAATAAGGTATAGTATAGAATGTGCAGATTTTTTAGTTAAAAATTTTGATGTGGATATATTGGTTGTAGCCTGTAATACTGCATCTTCCCATGCCCTTGATATCTTAAAAAAATATTTACAGATACCGGTTATTGGTGTAGTTATTCCCGGTGCAGAAATGGCAGTAAAAACAACAAAAAATAAAAAGGTAGGAGTTATCGGCACAATTGCAACAATAAGAAGCAATGCTTACAAAGAAGCAATTGAAAGACTTGATAAAGATATTGAGCTTTACCAAAAAGCCTGTCCATTATTTGTCCCTCTTGTTGAAGAAGGAATGATAGATAACCAAATAGCAAAGCTTGTAATAAAAGAATATCTACAAGAAATTATAGATAAAGGTATAGATACATTAATCCTTGGATGCACCCATTACCCACTTTTAAAAGATACAATTAAAAATATATATCCGGATATTAGCATAGTAGACTCTTCCCAAAATATAGTTTCACATATCAAAAATTTAAAAATAAATACAGAAGAAAACTCAATAAAGCATATATATATAACAGATGAATCACCGGCTTTTGAAAAATTAAAAAATTTATTAGTTCCGGAAGGAAAAACAGAAAAAATAGAGCTTTCTCAAATATGTAATCTTTGAGGAAGATATGAGAATAGAACTAATTGAGAAAGTAGAAAGAAAAAAAAATAAATTATCCCAAATTCTAAAAAAAATTGATTTATCTTTAAGAAAAGAGGAAGTCCTATCAAAATGGCAAAATTATAAGCCAAAGCCAATTACAGATTTAAAAGTTGCTGTTTCAGATGGTTCTTTTAACAAAAAACATTACCTTGGATTTTATCTTTATGTATTTGGTGGATATTCTATTTTATTTGAAAATGAAAATATAAAAGCAGAAAAATTCGTAGGAGATATAGATATATCTGTTATAAAAAATAGCAACTTTGCAGATGCTTATTTTAAATTAGTTATGTTTTTATCAGAAACAAAAGCCCTTTATAATCTATCAAAAGAAAATAAGCCAAATATCATAATATTAGATGGAACAATATCAAGTAGATTTATAACACCATTTCCAAAAGCAGATTGGTTTATAAAAGAAGATATAGATGAAAAACTTTCAGAAATAGCCTCATATTTTATTGAAGAAGTTGAAAAAGATAATCAAGAAATAGTTGCATTTAATTTAGAAGACAAAATTTTAAAAAAATTGGAAAAACAAAATATAGAAATAAGAAGAGATATAATTGAAGCAATAATTGCAAAAATAGCTTATTTTGAATTACTTATAACTTTATCAAAATTATTAAATTTAGATTATAAACCTTTAATATTTGGTGTAGCAAAAACTTCCGATGATACTAAAATTTTTAATAAATCTGTGCCGGATATTAGAATATTTTATGAATTTGTTGAAGAAACCGGATATACCGAAAAATTATATATAGATGTTGAAAAAATAAAATGGCAATTTCCGGAAATATATGAAGATAAAGTAAAATTTAAATTACAAGATATAGATTTACAATATTTTTATGCAAAATATGGAGAGAAAAAAATAATATCATTAATTGAAGTTTATCAAAATCCGGATATGGAAACAATTTCACAAGAAGAAATAATTGATATACTTCATTTTTATGAAATAAACGGATATCCTTTTCCTCTAAATTTTGTAGATAAAGAAGTAAGAATAAAATCAGATGATTTTAAATTAATTGAAAATATCCTCGGTTTTTCTTCACAAATTACCGGAAGAGAAGGGTTAGAATGATAAAGATTGATTCTCAGCTTTTAGACCTTCAAAAAAATGCATTATCTATAATTCTAATGCTATACATACTATTTAACATACTTAATTTGGATTTATTTAAGAAAAAAGGAAATATAGAAGATTTAAAAGTAGATATAAATAAAGCCGATATTGAAGAACTTGAAAAAATACCATATATAGGGGAAAAAACTGCAATAAAAATCATAGAAAGAAGAGAAGAATTAGGATATTATAAAAATATAAATGAGTTATCAGATATAAGAAATTTTAAAAAATTTAAATATTTTATAAAGGTGGAAAAATAAAATGGATAGATTAGAAGTTCTAAAAAAGGCATTAGAAAAAGACCCGAATAATCCTCTTGGGTTATATGGTTATGCTATGGAACTTTATAAAAATAAAAAATATAATGAAGCAATTGAGATATTTAATAAATATCTATCTCTTTATGAAGACCAGGGAGCGGCTTACAGAACACTTGCCCAATGCTACATTCAAATTGGAAATTTAGAAAAAGCTATTGAAACCTATGAAGAAGGTATAAAAAAAGCTATGAAATTTAACCATCCAACTATGGTTGAAGAATTTAAACAAGAGGTAGAGCAGCTTAAAAATTTTCTATAAATAAAAAACATAGGCTTTACAATCATATTCAAACTATGGATACGGTTACTGCAATGTATCTATCAAATTTTGTTTAATAAAATCTTCCATATCCTGAATAGCCCTTTGGGCTTTTGCTTTTTTTCTTTCTTCTTTATTTTTTATTTTTTTATCAAGCTCCGGTAAAAGGGCAAAATTTGCTCCCATTGGTTGAAGCTCATTTTTTGCTGTAGTTATATAATTTATAAGCCCACCTATCATTGTGGTTTTAGGCAGTATTATAGGGTTTTCATTTTTTAGTAATTTTACAGCATTTATTCCTGCAATTATTCCGGTTGCAGCAGATGGCATATATCCTTCAACTCCGGTTATCTGTCCTGCAAAAAGAATATTTAAATTTGATTTTAGCTGTAATGTAGGAAGTAATACTTTTTGGGATTGGATAAATGTGTTTCTGTGAATAGAGCCAAGTTTTACAAATTCTGCATCTTTTAATGCCGGTATTAATCTAAAAATTCTTTTTTGTTCGTTATATTTTAATTTTGTCTGAAATCCAACAAGGGATAATAAACTACCTTCTATATTCTCTTTTCTTAGCTGGACTACTGCAAAAGGTCTTTTACCGGTGTTTGGGTCTATCAATCCTACCGGTTTCATCGGCCCGTATAATAATGTTTCTTTTCCTCTTCTTGCCATTTCTTCTATAGGCAAGCATCCTTCAAAATATACAGCCCTTTCAAAATCTTTTAATGGGACCTGTTCTCCTTTTAAAAGTTCATTATAAAATATTTCATACTCTTCTTCTGTTAAGACACAATTAAAATAATCTCCGGTTCCTTTTGAGTATCTATCAGCCCAAAAACCTTTTGAATAATCTACCGTTTCTGCATCTACAACCGGTGCTATTGCATCATAAAAATATAGATATTCGCTTCCTGTAAGTTTTTGTATCTGCAAGGATAAATCTTCTGATGTAAGAGGCCCCGTTGCTATGATGATTATATCTGCATCCGGAAGATTTTTAACTTCTTCTCTATAAATTTTTATATTTGGGTGGTTTTCTAAAATTTCTGTTATCTCTTTTGAAAATTTTTCCCTATCTATTGCAAGGGCTTGTCCTGCCGGAACTTTGTATTTGTAAGCAACTTTTAATAAAAGAGAATCAAGCATCTCCATTTCTTTTTTTAACAAACCGGAAGCAGAATATTGGTCAAAACTTCCAAATGAATTGCTACAAACTATTTCTGCAA
Source organism: Venenivibrio stagnispumantis (assembly GCF_900182795.1). Lineage (NCBI taxonomy): Bacteria > Pseudomonadati > Aquificota > Aquificia > Aquificales > Hydrogenothermaceae > Venenivibrio > Venenivibrio stagnispumantis. The sequence goes on along the minus strand of NZ_FXTX01000002.1, from coordinate 119,092 downwards.
AATATGGTGTTTTATGGGCAGGTGTTAATTTGTTTGGTCTCATCTCAAAAAGAGATACTTTAAATCCAGCCTGAGCTATTTTATAACTTGCCTCGCTTCCTGCAAGACCTGCACCTATTACTGCTACTTTTTTCAACTTTTCTCCAATGATAATCTTTTTTCTCTACTTTCTGATAGTATATTTAATATTTTATCTTCATCTTCTTTTTCAATAGCTTCCTTTAATTTATTCATAGATTTTATAAATTCATCAATTGTGTGTAGCACATCTTTTTTATTTTCTAAGAATATATCTTTCCATACCGTAGGAGAGCTTGCAGCTATCCTTGTAAAATCTTTAAATCCTCCTCCGGGATATTTAAACAAATCTATTCCTGTTTCTTTTGAAAGATTTATAAGGGCATCTACAAGGGCAAATGCTACTGCATGGGGCAGATGGGATACAGATGCAAAAACAAAATCATGTAAATATGGCTCCATAATTTCTACCTTTGAGCCTAAATCTTTCCAGAATTTTTCAATTCTTTTTAATATATCCTGATTAATATTTTCGGAAGGTGTTATAATAAGCCTTGCTCCTTTGAATAATCCTATAACTGCATTTTCTATTCCTTCTTTTTCTGTGCCTGCTATTGGATGAACTCCTAAAAAAATATTAGGCTGTAATATCTTGGATATTTTTAAAACAAGCTCTCCTTTTACACTTCCAACATCTGATATTATTGTGTCTTTATTTAAAAATGGTTTTATCTGTTTTGCTATATTTTCAAATGTTTTTACAGGGGTTGCAAGTATAACTAAATCTATATCTTGCCAATTTATATCCTCAAATTTATCAAATCCTTCATCTATTGCATTTAGCTCTGATGCTTTTTTTATTCTTTCTTTATTTAAATCAAAGCCGTATATTTTACCTTTAAATCCTTCATTTTTTAAAGATAATGCAAGGGAGCCACCTATTAAGCCAAGCCCTATAATCAAAACATTCTTAAAGTTGCCAAAATCTTTCATTTCACCAGTAATACCGGAATTTTGGAATTTATTGCAATATAAGAAGTTGTGCTTCCAAGAATAAGTTCCCTTATTCTGCTTTCTCCATAAGCTCCCATAACAACTAAATCTAAATCTTTATTTTCATCTAAATAACTCATTATTCTTTCTTCCGGCTCACCGTATCTAAAAATAATCTCAAAAGATAAATCTTTTAAAATCTCTTTTAATTGGGATTTTATCATTTCTTCTTTATCTTTATCCTTAACCATATCAGATAAAACCGATATTACTTTTATATTGTTAATTCCAAGCTCTTTTGCTAAGTTATAAAGATAACTTGCTGCGTGCTGTGATTTTTCTCTTCCATCAAAAGCAAGTAATATGTTGTTTATTTCTTTAAAACAATCAGGAACAATCATTACCGGAGATTTAGATTTTCTGGCTATATCTTCTGCAGTTGAACCAAGAAGAAGTGGAATAAATTCAGGATGCTCTCCATGTTTTCCTACTATAATTAAATCATCCGGGTCTGCCATATCTACTATTTCATTTACAACGATACCGTAAGCTTGAGCTATGGTGCAATCTCCACCTTTTTCTCTGCATTCCTTTACAAATTCATCAAGTATGGCTTCGGCCTTTGTTTCCAATATCTCTTTTATTTTAGGTAATAAATCTGAATATACTGTAAATCCAAGTCCTCCTGCAATATCTGTCAAAAATGGACCTTCTAATAATCTGATATCAATAATATGAACACCAACCACAGGTCTTTTTAATTTTTTTGATAGATAAATACCATACTCACCGGCAATTTTTGAATTTTTAGAACCATCTAAACCTACTAAAATTCTGTTTATCACCATTTTATTTCTCCTTTAAAAATTTCTTATATGAGTTAATAACCTCTTCTATTGCTTTATCTAAATCTTCTTCTTCTGTTTCCCAAACTAAGATACCGGCTTTTACTATATTCCATCTTAGATTAAAATCTGCAGGATGGTTTTTTGATATTATAACATCTAAATTCATATTTGATAAAATTTCTCCTACATTCTCTGTAAATATAGGTGGATTTTTTCTTATTTTTAAATCTTTTGTTATATCCACTGTAGCTATAGCTTTTGCTGTTTCAAAATCTTTAACCTTTCCATCTTCATCTGTAAGAACTGCCAACCTTAAACCTTCTTGTCTTACCGGCTCATAATGTATAAATATAGAATCTATATTTGGTATTTTTTCTCTTATTTCTCTTTCTATTTCATCAACTATTTTATGGGTTTCTCTAAGTCCATAATTATGAAGAAGCAGTTCTATTTCTAAAAATTTATGGCTTCCGGCTTCTCTTCCTTTAATCTGCTTTATTTCCACAACTGCCGGATTTTTATAAATTATATTTTTTATAAAATTTATCTCTTCTTCCGGTATAGAAACATCAAGTAAAACTTTTATTCCATTTTTTAATATATCAAATCCGGAATAAAATATAAATAATGAAACAATTGCCGCTGCATATTTATCAAGATTATATCCAAAATATATACTAATTAAACCAATTAAAACAATTAAAGAAGATAGAAAATCAGCCCATATATGATGGGCATCTGCAAGAAGTGTTGGCGAATTTAAATCTTTTGCAGCTTTCATCTCAAGTCTTGAATAAATAAATGTAGCTATCATAGCTACAAGTATAACAAATATTGCCAGCTGGGGATTTTGTATCTGATGTTCTTCATGTTTAAAAAAAGCTTCTTTTAATATTTCATAAGCAGCAAAAAATAAGAAAAAGGCTATAATAATTGATGCAATATTTTCTAATTTATAAAGTCCATAAGGAAAATCTTTTGTTTTTTTTGCAGATAGCTTAACAGATATAAAAGATATAACGGATGCAACTAAATCGGAAAGAGAATGGATGGCTTCTGCCATAAGTGCAAGACTACCTGTAATAATAGCAAATATAAATTTTAAAACAGTTAATGAACCATTAAGTAAAAGTGAACCAAGAACCCATCTTTCTTTCTTTTTTTGTGCAACCATTATTTAGTCTCCTCTATAAGTTTTAAAAATTCATCGAATATATAATGGGAATCATGTGGCCCTGGTGCAGCTTCCGGATGGTGTTGTATGGAAAATACTGGATAATTTTTATGTCTCATTCCTTCTATTGTGTTATCATTTAAATTTATATGGGTTATTTCAATATCTTGAGGTATTGAAGATTCATCTGTTGCATAATTATGATTTTGTGCAGTTATCTCTACCTTGCCGGTTTTTAAATTTTTTACAGGATGATTTCCGCCATGATGTCCAAACTCTAATTTATATGTTTTCCCACCATAAGCCCAAGTAAGAAGCTGATGCCCTAAACATATACCGAATATAGGTTTCTCAGATGCTATCAATTTTTTTATCTGTGCTATCTGATAAGTAAGGATAGCAGGGTCTCCGGGACCATTTGATAAAAATATTCCATCAGGATTAGAAGCCAAGACCTCTTCGGCAGAAACATTATAAGGATAACATATAAGTTCCAATCCTCTATCTGCAAGTAATCTTAAAATTTCTCTTTTTACACCATAATCTATAACTGCAACTTTATATTTTTTTTCTATATTTTTTCTAAATCCTTTGCCCCATTCCCAACTTCCTTCTTCCCATTTATATATTGATGGTGTTGATACCTCTTTTACCAAATTTAGCTCTGATATATCCGGAATAGACCTTGCTTTCTTTACTGCCTTAGCCGGAGATATATCTGTTCCTATATAACCTTTCATTACTCCTCTTTCTCTAAGTATCTTTACTACGGCTCTTGTATCTACTCCGTATATTCCAAACACATTATTATCATTAAGATATTCCTGTAATCTTTTTGTTGCCCTATAATTTGAAGCAATAGGTGATAAATCTTTTATAACAAATCCATTTACCCAGACTCTTCCTGATTGAATATCTTCTTCATTTGTTCCATAATTTCCTATTTCAGAAGGTGTCATTACAACAATCTGTCCTTTATAAGAAGGGTCTGTAAGGATTTCTTGGTATCCTGTCATTGATGTGTTGAATATAACTTCTCCACCGGTTTCTCCATTTCCGGAAAATAAATATCCAAAGAAAAAATGCCCATCTTCCAAGGCTAAAATTGCTCTTTTCATTTTAAACCTCTTCCATCAAAAATACATTATTATTCTAACATATTTACCTTTTAGTTTTCACAAAATTTTCAGCCTCAAATTTTTGTATTTCTTGAAGTAAAATTATAGTTTTATAAAATGTTTCAAAAGCTTTGATTCTTTTTTCCGGATTTAAAGATTGGATAATTTCGCAGTATTGATTAGATATTTCTTCAATCTTTTTATTTATCTCTTTTGTTGCCATTTTTCCTCCTTAAATTGAGATTTAGTTTCAATTAAAATAATAAAAGAAAGAATAGCAGAATATTATGATATTTCTCATTTTTATCCGAGTTTTATTTTAGCTAAAATGCCAAACGGAACAGCCAATCCTGTTATGAAACAGCTTCCCGGTTTTAAAAAAGGAAGTAAGTTAAATATATCTTCTTTATTGCTTTCAAAAAAGATAGAAACAGCATCAAGGTCATTTTTGTTTATTAATTTAAAAATAACTTGGGTATTTAACTGGGAAAGAACATATTTATTTATATTTGCCGGTCTTTGGGTTATTGCTACAAGTCCGAGGTTAAATTTTCTTCCTTCTGTTGCAATTTTTTTTGCCATTATGAAAGCAAGATTTTCTCTTCCTGTTTGTATCTCTCCAAAACCTTTTTCCGGTGCAAAATTATGGGCTTCTTCCAAGATTATTAAAGATTTTTCCTTTGTTAGCTGGGCTTTTCTGAATATCTCTTTAAGTATTAATCCTACTATATTTATTCTTGATTCTATATTATTTATATTTTTTAAATCATATATGATGAATTTTTCCGTGGCATCTAAGGATTTTCTTATTAATTCTATATTTTCTTTTTGAGATGTTATTGCCTCTTCTGAGTAATCTTTTATCAAGATAGATATAAAATCCAATATTTGCTCTTTTATATCTCTTTCTAAAAATCTTATTGTTGAGGCTTCTTCTATAATTTCTTTTAGATTTTTTTGATTAAAACCTATTAAATCTAAATCCGGTTTTATATATTTTCTAAATAAATTAAAAATTGCTTTTTCTTCCCTTGACCTTTCCTGTAAATCAATCCCTGAATTTTTTAATAACTCTTTAATATCTCCAATATCTATTGGGAATAAACTATCTTTAAATGCCAAAATATTTTTATTATCCACATTTAAGACTTTAGAATATTCCTGATATATATCAAATATATAAATCTTTATCCTTTCTTCATTTATATTTTCTAAAAATCTTCTTATAAAGGTTGTTTTTCCTGAACCGGTAGTTCCAAGAACTGCCATATGCATAGGAACAATTTTATCTAAATCTAAATATATATCTATATCTGTTGTTAAAAGTTTTCCGAATTTAATCGGAGAGCCCATTATATATCCGGCATGATTTATTTTAAATATAAGATTATCTTTTTCTTCCATTGGATATATAAATGTGGTTGGTGGTATAGGGGTTAAGTTTTGATTGAATATGCTTTCTTCTTTTGGAGAAGGAGTTTTATTGATTTTACCGAATATCTCTATATCTGCTATCTTTATATTTTGATTATTCTCTGATAAAAATGAATATATAGCTGATAAATTCCACTTTTCTTCATCTGATAATGGAATTATTTTATCAGATTGATAATTTAACTGCTGAGTAATGAAGAAAGAAGGATTTAACATTTTAAGATTAGTTATTCTACCGTATATTGTTTCTTTTTCTGTTTCTATCTTTATATAAGATTGTTCTTGTATCTGGGAAAATATTATAGCTTTTGATAGATATGGATTTTCTGAATTTATAATTATGCCTATTGATTTATTTAAATAAATGGAATTTGATTTTATTTCTTGATAATAGTTTATTAATTTATCTATTTCTTCTTTTTCTTCTGTTAATATTGCAGTTTCTATATTGCCAATATCTTCATATAAACCCGATGGTGTAATATTTGAAGAAGATATTAAAGCTATTTTTTTATCTATTATTATAAATTTTGCATGAAGTTTTGGATTTAGAAAAATATCTGCATTTAATTCTTTTGCTTTTTTGAAAAATCTTGGGTCTGTTATATTAAAATCTGAAAATTGTGAGCTTCTTATTATAACTGTTATATTTAAATCTTGTTTTATATCTTTTGTTATTTCTTCAAAACTCTCTCCTTTTATCCAAGGAGAGAGTATTATAACTTCATTCTTTGCTTCTGAAATAAGCCATTTTATCGTATTTAAAATTTCATTTTTGTTTAATACTTTCCCATTTTTATCTCTCTCTTAATCCTGCTAAAAATTCTTCAACCATCTCTCTTGCCTGCCAATCTTTATACTGGATAGGTGGATGTTTCATTGTATAAGCAGATATAGAGTATAAAGGACCTCCTATGCCTCTATCCTGAGCTACTTTTGCACATCTAATTGCATCTATTGCTACTCCGGCACTGTTTGGTGAGTCTTCTACTTCTAATCTAAGTTCTATATTCATAGGAACATCACCGAATAATCTTCCTTCTAATCTTATGAATGCAAGTTTTTTATCTTTTAACCAAGGAACATAATCACTTGGGCCTATATGGACATTCCTTGGGTCTATTCCGTAAGGTATAAGTGAAGTAACTGCTTCTGTTTTAGATTTTTTCTTTGTTTCTAATCTACTTCTTTCAAGCATATTTAAAAAGTCAGTATTTCCACCAACATTTAATTGATATGTTCTATCTATTTTTACTCCCCTATCTAAAAGAAGCTGAGTTAATACTCTATGGGTAATTGTAGCTCCTACCTGAGATTTTATATCATCGCCAACTGCCGGTATATTTGCTTCTTCAAATCTCTTTGCCCATTCTTCATCTGATACAATAAATGTTGGCATGCAATTTACAAAAGCAACACCAGCTTCAAGGCACGCCTGTGCATAAAATCTTGCTGCTTGTTCGGCACCTACCGGTACATAATTTATTAATACATCTGCTTTTGATTCTATTAAAACTTTTACTACTGTTTCAAGGCTATCTTCTTTTGCATCAGATAAAACAAAGGCATTTTCCGGTGGATAGTTCTTCATATGTTCTGGATATCCATCCAAAACCTTTCCTTTTCTAACTTTTACTCCCATATGTGGGATATCTCTTTCAAATATAGTTGTACAGTTGGGTAAATTAAAAATAGCTTCTGAAACATCATATCCAACTTTTCTTGCATCTATATCCCAAGCGGCTACAACTTCTAAATCCCACGGTTTATATCCGCCTATTTCTTCATGCATTAAACCGCTGGCTTCTATATTTTGCTTTTTTTTGTAATAATAAATTCCTTGTATTAAGGAGCTTGCACAATTTCCAACACCAGCAATTGCTACTCTGATTTTTTTCTCGGACAATTTTATTTCCTCCTTATAATATAACTTGTTTTGCTTTTATTATTTCCGGAATTTGATGTATCTCTTCTAAAACTGCTTCATTTAATCTATCATCAAGTTGTAAAGCTCCAAGGGCTATTTTTCCTTTTTCCAATCTTCCAAGTCTAAAACCGGCAATATTGATATTATGTCTTGCAAGTAATGTTCCTAATTTTCCGATAACTCCCGGCACATCTTTATTTTCAAACATTAATATTACACCTTGAGGTTCTATATCTATCCAGTAATTATCAACCATCATAATTCTTGGGAATTTATCATATAAAGCAGTTCCACCTACTGATACTTCTTTATCTTTGTTTCTTGCAGTAATTTTAATAAACTCTTTGAAATTAAGACCTGCTTCTCTTGTTGATTCTATAATATTGATTCCTCTTTCTTTTGCTAAGAATAAAGCATTTACCACATTTACCGGTCTATCTAATACAGGAGATAAATATCCTTTTAAAACATAAGCAACTATCGGTTTTAAATGTTTTGCGATAGTTCCTCTTACTTCTATCTGAATTTCTTGATAATGTCCACCTGCATATTGGGTTAAAAAGCTTCCAAGTTTTTCAGAAAGCTCAAGGTATGCTCTTATCTCTTCAAATCCTTCTTCTATTGTAAATGGAGCATTTACAGCTGCTTCCACAAATTCTCCTTTTAGAGCTGCTATTACATACTGGGCTACTTTTATTGCTACATTATCTTGAGATTCGTAAGTATTTGCTCCAATATGTGGAGATAAGCTTATATTTGGAAAATCAAATAATCTTCTTATTTTATCATCCGGTGGTTCTTTTGAATAAACATCAAGACCAAGTCCGGCTATTTTTCCTTTTTGGATAGCTTCATATAAAGCTTCTTCATCTACTATACCACCTCTTGCACAATTTATAAAATAAACTCCATCTTTCATTAACTCAAATTCTTTTTTGCTTATCATATTTCTTGTTTCTTCTGTAAGAGGACAATGAAGGGTTATAATATCACTCATTTTTATTAAATCATGTAAATCATCTATTATCTGAACACCATATTTATCACCTTTTTCTCTTGGAATGTAAGGGTCATAAGCAATAACTTTTGCTCCGGCAGCTTTACATCTAATTGCAACCTGTGTTCCAACATTTCCAAGTCCTATAATGCCTACAACTTTACCATCAAGCTCTTCACCCATAAATTTTTTTCTATTCCATTCGCCATTTAACATAGATTGGTGAGCAAGATGTAATCTTCTTAATACTGTATATAAATGAGCCATAGTTATCTCGGCAGCACCGATAGTATTTGCTCCGGGAGTATTTACTACCAAGATACCCCTTTTTGATGTTTCTTCTAAATCTATATTATCTACTCCTACTCCGGCTCTTCCTACTACCTTTAATTTTTCAGCTCTATCAAGTAATTCTTTATTTACAGGTGTTCCACTTCTTGTTATTATTGCATCATAATCTTTTATAATCTCTAATAGCTCAGCCCATTTAATTCCCGGTTGGTAATCAACTTCAATCTCTTCATCGGCATTTAAAATATCAATACCTGCCTTTGAAATATCTTCCGTAATCAATACTTTAAACATTTTTAAAAATTTCCTCCTGATAAAAAGTTTTTAAAATATTATACACTTTATCAAAACTCCTTGCTAAATTTTAAAATAAATGTTATCTTATTATATTGAAAAATTTTAAATTAGGAGGTTTAAGATTTAATGGCTGTAGTTTATGTGCAAGACAATGAGAGTTTTGACAAAGCATTAAAAAGGTTTAAAAAGATATGTGAAAAAGAAGGTATTCTTACAGAAATGAAAAGAAGAGAGTTTTATGAAAAACCATCTGTTAAAAGAAAAAGAAAACAAAGAGCTGCAAGAAAAAGATTAATTAAGGCATTAAAGAAAAAAGGGTTGTTATAATGCTTTTGCAAAGGCTTCAAGAAGAGATGAAAGCCGCTATGAAAAGCGGTGATAAAGATAGATTATCAACAATCAGAATGCTTATCTCTGAAATAAAAAAGGTTCAGATAGATACAAAAAAAGAGCTATCTGATGAAGAAATTATACAGATATTACAAAGATATGTAAAACAAAGAAAAGAAGCTTTAGAACAATATAAAAAAGCAAATAGAGAAGATTTAGCCCAAAAAGAAGAAAAAGAGATACAGATAGTTCAGGAATTTTTACCACAGCCTTTATCAGAAGAAGAACTGAAAAAGATAATAGATGAAACAATATCCCAGCTAAATGCAACTTCAATAAAAGATATGGGAAAAGTTATAAAAGCAGTTATGGAAAAAGTAAAAGGAAGAGCAGAAGGTTCTGTTGTAAGTAGTTTAGTTAAAGAAAAATTATCTTAAAAAATGATAGATATTGCTTTTCTTTCTTTGTTTTTATATCTTACAATAGGTGGTATTTATAAAGGATTTACAAATATTTTTTTTAAATATATTGGCTTAATTGCCGGTATATTAATTGCTATTCCTTTTCATAAATCTTTATCTGTATTTATGTCCCATTTTTTTGGTGGAAATATAATGATTATTGATTTATTATCATTTATTTTTATTGTTATTTTGTCTCTTTCTGTTTCTCAATTTTTATATATAACGTTGAGACAATATATCCATAAGAAAAAATATATAAAAATAACAGATAGGATAGCCGGTTTTATACTCGGCATCGCTATCTTTTTTTCTATTTTATATCTATTGAATGCCCTATCAAAAAATAATCAGATTATTAATCTTTTAGTTTCTAAATCTAAAATTATAGAAATTTTTAGAAATTTAGGATAAGGGATTTTTCTCCTGCATTTACAAAATTTAAAAATGTAGCAGCACCGGCAGGTTTTTGTAATCCATCTATTAAATCTTCTTCTTTATATCCAAATAAACTCATAGCCATCTGACAAGGATATAATTTAACATCAAGCTCTTTTGCTTGATTTATTAGCTCTTCTATAGATGGAACTTTATGCTTTTTCATCATATCTTTCATCATTGCTGTGGCAAAATCCATCATTCCGGGAAGTATTGTAAATATCTGTGGAACCGGAATAGGCATAGCAGGATTTCCAACAGGAGATACTTTTAGATTTTTCATTTTTTCTTTATGAATAACATTTAATCCATAAAAGCTGAAAAACATTCCTACTTCCATACCCATTGCTGCAGCAGTCGTTCCAATGATAAATGCAGGCATAGCTTTATCAAGGGTTCCACTTAAAACAATAATCCCGACTTTAGTAGCCATTTAATATACCTCATATATAGAAAATATAAAAATTATATAAATTATCTTAATACCTTTAATATATCATTGAAAATGACGAATATCATAAGTGTTCCAAGCAATGCAAATCCTACATAAGCAAGATATTCTTTTGCTTTTTCAGGTAAAGGTCTTCTGATAATACTTTCTATTAAAAGGATAAATATTAAACCTCCATCTAATACAGGTATCGGTAATAAATTTAGATACCCAAGTTGTAGAGATATAAATGCTATGGTAAATAGATAAGTTGTTATACCTGTTTCCAATGCTTGACCGGAGAATTGGGCTATTGCAATGGGGCCTCCAAGGGTTTTAAAAGAAACTTCTCCTGTAAATAATCCGACAACCACTTTATATATTGCAACTGTTAACTCTTTTGTTTTTTCAAATGCTTTATTTATAGCTTCCACAAATGGATATTTTATAATCTTTGTTTCAAAAAGTGGAGATATTCCTATGGTATATCTTTTAACTGTTTCATTGTATTCCGGAGTTAAATTAACTGTTATAATCTGGTTATCTCTTTTAATAAGTAAATTTAGTGGTTTATTTTCTTTTAAAGAAAGCATATAATCTACAAACTCAAACCATGTATTTATAGGTTTTCCATTGACTGCAAGAATTATATCTTTTTCTTTAAGTCCGGCTTTTTCTGCTGGAGAGTTTTTCATAACTGCTCCAACTATCGGCTTTATAATAGGAGATATTCCTATGTTTTCTTTTGTTATATCTTCCGGAACAGATACAGGAATTATAATTTTTTCCGAGCCTCTGAGTATTTCAAAATTAACAGTTTTTCCGGCTTTCATCCCAACTTCTACGGTAAATTCTTTCCAATTTTTAATCTCTTTTCCATTTACTTTAATAATCTGGTCTCCAACTTGAATGCCTGCTTTTTCTGCATAACTTCCTTTTTCTACATATCCTACTTTTACCGGCTGTGTTAGATAAGCCGGTTCTGTAATGCCGGTTGTATAAACAACTATAAAAAGTATAATAGCAAGAATAATATTAAATAAAGGTCCTGCAAATGCTATTAACATTTTTTGCCATCTTGGTTTAGAATGGAAAGAACGGGGGTCGTTATAAGCTTCTTTATTAACTTTTCCCTGAACCGGCTCTGTCATAGAATCTTCACCATACATTTTTACATATCCACCAAGTGGAATGGCTGCAATCTGATATTCTGTTTCTTTTCCTCTCCATCTAATTAATGGTGGGCCAAATCCTATGGAAAATGTTTCAACTTTAACACCAAACATTCTTGCAAATAAAAAATGTCCAAGTTCGTGTATCGTGATAAGTAATCCTATCATTATTAAAAATGCAACTAAACTAAGCAACTTTTCTTCCTCCTTTAAAAATTAACTAATTAAGATAACACATCCATAATCAATTTTGTATGATAGAAATTAATAAATTATCCATATATTTCTTTGTTTCATCAATTATATTTAATATATCATCAAGATTTTCAGGAGTTTTAAAATTTGATTTTTCAATAGTTTTCTGAATGATTTCAGGAATATCTATAAATTTTATTTTTCCTTCCAAAAACCAGCTAACAGCTATTTCATCTGCAACTGTTAAAACGATTGGATAAAATGAGCCTTTTTTACCTGCTTGTATAGCAATATCAAGTAAAGGAAATTTTTCTTTATCAGGATTTAAAAATTTTAAATTTCCAATTTTTGAAAAATCTAAATAATTATTATCTATTATCCATCTCTCAGGATAAGATATTGCATAAGATATAGGTATTCTCATATCAGGCACAGATAAATTTGCTATTACTGTCCCATCTATAAATTCAACCATTCCATGGATAATACTATCCGGATGAATAACTACATCTATCTTTTTATAAGGAATATCAAATAAATAATGGGCTTCTATTACTTCTAAGCCTTTATTCATAAGGGTTGCACTATCTATTGTTATTTTGTTTCCCATTTTCCATTTTGGATGGGAAAGGGCTTCTTGTATTGTTATATTTTCAAACTCTTTTATATCTTTGTATAAAAAAGGTCCGCCTGATGCTGTTAGAATTATTCTTTTTATATCTTCTTTCTTTCCAGTTTTTAATACCTGAAAAATAGCAGAATGCTCGCTATCTATAGGAAATATATATTTATATTTTTCTTTTAATATCTCTCCAAGGCAGATAATTGCTTCTTTATTTGCAGTTGCAAGATTTTTTCCGTTGTTTAATAAATAATATGTTGGCTTTATTCCGTTTATACCGGATACTGCATTTATATATAAATCAATCTCTAAATCACAAAGCTTTTTTAAGCCATCTTCACCGGTTAATAATTTTACATTGTTTAATTTTTGGTTTGGATTTTCTATATAAACATATTCAGGTTTTAGAATTTCTATTTGTTTAATCAATTTTTCGGAGATTTTGGAGGCTGAAATAGCTTTAACTTTTATCTTATCTTTATATTTTAATGCTATATCTACCGTTTGGGAACCTACTGAACCGGTTGAACCAAGTATTGCTATTGTTTTCAATATTACCTCTCAATAGCAGAAATTATATAACCAAGGAATTCATTATCTTCTCTTGCTCCTACAAATTCAACTTTATCATTTATAACTATTTTGGGAACTGCTGAAACATTGTATTTTAATGCTTCTTCCTGAAAAAGATAACAATCTATGGCAGTTGCTTTTATAAAATCATTAGCAAGGGCAAAGCTGTATGCTTTTTTAACTGCCGGCGGACACCAACCACAACTATTTGTAATAAATATTTTTATATCTACCGGTTTATCTATCTCTTCCAAAAACTCTAAAATCCTTTCTGATATATCATACTCATTCCTTGAAACCATAATAATACTATCTATAAATGTTTTAAATTCTCCTCCTACTGGAATACCTGCAAATCTTATTCCTGTTTCTTTCTCAGGCCAGTTTATTGCTATACATGGTGAATATTTTGTGTCAAAATCTTCTTTCAAAAAAGTTATTTTTTCGGATAAAGAAGCTATCTCTTCAAGTAATTTTTCTATCTTTAATGAGTTTTGGCTATTATCTGATTTTAAAACTAAATTAACCGGTTCTTTAAGCTGTAAAAACTCATTTTTTAACTGCTCTTTTATTTTTTCATCTATTATCATCTCTGCTCCTTATATATTTTTCTGCTATCTCTTTATCATCAAAATATATAATATTATCTCCTATTATTTGATAATTTTCATGTCCTTTACCGGCTATAACTACAATATCTCCTTCTTTTGCCATCTCTATACCGGTTTTTATTGCTTTTTCTCTGTCTGGCTGAATGATGATATTTTTTGATTTTATTCCTTTTTTTATATCTTCTATTATATCTAAAGGATTTTCTGACCTTGGATTGTCTGATGTTAATATTATTATGTCTGAATATCTTTCTGCAATCTCTCCCATAGGTGCTCTCTTTGTTTTATCCCTATCTCCACCGGCTCCAAATATTGTTATAACCCTATTTATATTTTTTAGCTTTCTGACTGTTTTTAACAAATTCTCTAATCCATCCGGCGTATGGGCATAATCTATAACAGCTATAAATCCTTTACCTTTAACTATTTCAAATCTTCCTTTTACCGGATTTAATTTAACAGCATTTTTTATTAAAAAATCTTTATCTACTCCTTCTTTTATTAGAAATGAGATTACAGCAGAAAGATTATAAACATTAAATTCACCGATTAATTTTGTTTTTACAATGCTTTTTTCTCCATTATAAATAAATTCAAACTCTGTCCCTTCTAAATCTTGTTTTATATCACCGATTTTAAAATCTGCATTTTCTTTTCCATAACTGATTATATTTAATCTATCTTTAAATTCTTGGTAAATTCTTTTTCCATAAAAATCATCTGTATTAATGGAAGCAGTCCGGTTATTATCAAGCATTTCAAATAATTTTCTTTTAGCCAAAAAATAATTTTCCATATCTTTATGATAATCAAGATGGTCTTGGGTTAGATTGGTAAATATTGCTCCGTGAAACTTTGTTGCATAAACTCTATCTTGGTCTAATGCATGGGAAGATATTTCTGCAACTACAACAGAGGCTCCTTTATCTTTCATTGTTTTAAGCAATTGTTGCCATTTTATATGGTCCGGCGTTGTCATACCTTCTGATAGTATCTCATTTCCAACTCTATGATTTATAGTTCCTATTATTCCTACTTTTTCTCCAAGTAGTTCGTAATATGTAGCAAGTAAATTTGAAGTTGTAGTTTTACCATTTGTTCCGGTAATACCGATTATTTTTAAATCTTTTGAAGGATTTTCAAAAAATTCAGAAGCAATAAAAGATAATGCTTTTTTTGTGTTATCAGATAAAAATATATTTATATCATTAAACTCTTTTTTTAATTTATCGGCTAACTGCCTATCTTCTAAAACAACTCCAATTACACCATTTTTTATAGCATCAAGGACAAAAGAATGCCCATCAAATTTAGTTCCTTTTATGGCAATAAATAATGTATTTTCTTTTATATCTTTTGAGTTTTGGGTAATATGTAATATCTCTTTATCATTCCCTTTATAAAAAAGCTCTACATAATTTAATATTTTTTCTATTTTCATGTATATAATTATATCATTAGATAGCATTGATTTTTCAGTTTTTTAAATATGCTATAATATCAATCTCATTATCCATTTAAGAGGTTTAGTTAATGCCTAATATTTTTGTAATTTTTTATCATAAAATAATTCCAAAATGGGGACATTCTAAGGCAGTATCTACATTTGATATAGAGATGAAAATAATAAAAAAATATTTTGATTGTATCACCTTAGATGATGTTTATGAATATCTCACAACAAATAAACAACCAAAAAGGAACTCCATAGTTATATCATTTGATGATGGTTTTGTAGATAATTTTGTATATGCATATCCTATACTAAAAAAGTATAATTTAAAAGCAACAATCTTTCCTATTACTTCAAGGATAATAAAAGAAGATTTTGTAAGACCAAGCTTGGAAGATTATTGGAACAATAAAATAAGTAAAAATCAGTTATATCAACCGCTTGGGATGGGTGAAGCACATAAAGAATTTCTTGAAAAAGGCAAAAGTTATGATTTTCTTACAGTTGCAGAACTAAATAAAATGAAAGATGTTTTTAATATAGAAGGTCATGCAAAAATTCATGCTAAGGTTTTTTATGAAGATAAAATTTTAGATTTTTATGATGGTAAAAATGGACATTGGAGTGCCCCTTATTCTTATTCAGAAAAAAATGATTTTTCATCTCTTGAATATCCGGTAGTTGGATATCCTATTTTTCCGGATAAAAATAATCTTGCAGTAAAAAGAGGCTTTTTGAAAAAAGAAATAAAGGATTTTATTAAAAATTTAGATAAATCTTTTTTCAATAAGAAAAATTGGAAAGAAAATTTAAGAAAAGAGCTTGAAAAAAATTTTAATTCATTTTTGTATTTTGAAACAGAAGAAGAAAGAATAAATCGGGTAAAAAATGAGCTAATAGAAGCAAAAAGAGAACTTGAAGAGATGATAGGGCAAAAGGTAAATCATATATCTTATCCATTTGGACATTATGATGATGTTCTTATTAATCTATCTTCCGAAATTTACCTTACCGGATATACTACCGAAAAAGATATAATAAGAAAAAATCAAAATTTTCACAAACTTCCAAGAATAGAAATCTCCAAGGATTTCATCTCATTTTTTACTAAAATAATTAAATATAGTTCCTTATTTTTATAAAAATTATATCAAATAATAACAAAAGATTGTATAATATTATATATGAAATCCTATAAAAGAGCATTAAGCATTAGGATAAGTGGAAAACAAAGAAAAGATAGAATTTTAAATCTTCAATATGAATTAGCACATTTTAGGAATCTCCTTATTATCTTTAACCAAATCTATTACAAAACTTATGGATATATCATTTTAAACGAAAGTTATTTATTTAATCTTTTATCAGATAAACCATATAGACCAAGAGATACAAAAGATGAAAATGGTAATATTAAAAAATCTAAAGAAGAAAAATTAAAAGAATATAATGGTATTTTACAAAATATTGAGAAAAATCAAGAATTAAAAGATTTTATAGTTAAATTAAAACAGCAAAAAGAAAAGGTAAAAAATGTTTATGCTGTTCAATCAGTAATAAGACAATATATCAAAGATTATAATAGTTATTTCAAATCTATAAAAAAATATGCAAAAAATCCAAGTAAATTCAGAGGAAAACCAAAACCACCGAAAGCAAAGAAATTAAAGGATATTGTATCTTTTACCGTTGAGTTAAATGCTAATAGTTTTGATATTATAGATGATAGATATTTATTAGTTAGATTAACATTTGATGATGAGAATTCAAGATATATAAAAGTTAAATTACCAGAATATATAGATGGAGAGAAGATAAAATCAATAAAAATAAAAACCATAGGAACTGATGCTTATATTGATGTAGTTTATACAAAAAAAATTGAGATAGAAAAAGCAGAACAAAAATATATTGCAGGAATAGATTTAGGATTAAATAATCTGATTACAATATTTAGCAATAATCCAAGTTTAAGAACTCTAATAATCAGTGGTAAAGAAATAAAATCGTTCAATCAATGGTTTAACAAAGAAAAAGCAAAAATACAATCAGAAATAGATTTACTGCAAAATCAAATAAATAAATTATCAAAAGATGATTTAAATACTGATGGTTTAAAACAAAAGAAAGGAGAATTAATAAATAAACAAAAACAACTATCAGCATTCAGAGAAAGATATTTAAATAATATTTTCCATCAAATAACAAAAAAGATAGCAGATTATCTATATGAAACAGGACACAAAAAAGTAATAATAGGAAATGGAGCAACGAATAGTAAAGATGGAATAGATTTAGGGAATAAAACAAATCAACATTTTGTAAGCATACCATTTAGAAAAATAATAGATATGCTAAAATATAAACTTGAAGAATATGGAATAGAAACAGAAGAAATATCAGAAGAATTTACAAGCAAAACATCACCATTTGCTAATCTGAATGAAGTTTTAGAAATTGGAGAAGAATATTTAAAGGTAAAAAGAGAACTAAATAATACCAATTTACCGGAAAAAGAATTAAATCAGTTAAAAGAAAAGGAAAAAGAATTAAGGGAACAATTAAATACTCTTTATCAAGGTAAAAGGATAAAAAGGGGATTATTTAAAGATTATATTACAAACAAAATATTTAATGCAGATGCAGTAGGAAGTTATAACATATTAAGAAAAGTGGCTATGCCACTAATAAATAACACTAAACTATTAATTGACAAGTTATCAAGACCAATTAAGTTAAAGATAAAAGATTTATTACAAGTATCCCGTGAGTTTGTAGTAGAAATGCTACAAATAACGGGTAGTAGGCAAAATCGGGTACTCTGCAAGATAGTAGAAGGATATAACTTTTTATAATCTTTTGATTATATTTGATTACCTTTTACTATCTATAAGAGTACCTCAACATTTCTATTAAATAAATTTTCAAGAAATTCAATAACACCAATAAAATCTTTCATATCTCCTCTATTTTCTTCAAACTCAACAATAAAATCAATATCACTATCTTTTTTTAACTCATTTCTTACTGCCGAGCCAAATATACCAATTCTTTTAACACCAAACTTTTTTAATTCCTCTTTATTTTTCTGTAAAATATTTAAAATTTCATTTTTTTTACTCATTTTTCTTTTCACTCAAAAATAAATATTAAACTTATAATATATCTTTCTTCTTGAAAAATCAAATAAATTTACATATTATGTAAAATTGGAAAATTTAAGGTAGGAGGAATATTGTTGAAATTTTATATAAGAACATTTGGATGTCAGATGAATGTTAATGATTCCGAAAAAATGGCAGGAATATTAAAAACCCTTGGTTATGAGCTGGCACAGGACTGGACAGAAGCAGATGTAATATTAGTAAATACATGCTCTGTAAGAGAAAAACCAGACCAAAAAGTATTATCAGCCCTTGGAGAATTTAAAAAAATAAAAAAACAAAACCCAAATGCAATAATTGGGGTTTGTGGATGTTTGGCACAAAGAGCCGGTTATGAAATTTTACAAAAAGCACCATTTATAGATATGGTATTTGGAACAACAAATATTCATCACTTACCAAAATTACTACAAGAAGCTAAAGAAGGAAATAAAGCAGTAGAAATACTTGAAGAGATAGATAGCTCAGAATTTGAATTAGACCAATATCCTACCGTTAGGGAAAATAAATATACTGCATTTGTAACTGTAATAAGAGGATGTGATAAAAAATGCACATATTGTATAGTTCCAACAACAAGAGGAAAAGAAAGAAGTAGAAGAATAGGAGATATTCTTAGAGAAATTCAATTCCTTGTAGAAGATGGAGTAAAAGAGATACATCTTATTGGTCAAAATGTTACCGCTTATGGAAAAGATTTAGGAGATGTTAAATTTTATGAGCTTTTATATGCAGTAGCGGATATAAAAGGAGTAGAAAGAATAAGATTTACAACGGGGCATCCAAGGGATTTAGATGAAGAAACAATAAAAGCAATGGCAGATATACCCCAAGTTTGTGAAGCCCTACATCTACCAATTCAAGCCGGTTCAGACAAAATACTTCAAGCAATGGACAGAGGTTATACACAAAAAGAGTATCTTCATAAAATAGAACTATTAAAAAAATATATACCGGATATAGCTTTATCTACAGATATTATAGTAGGTTTTCCGGGGGAAACTTATGAAGATTATCTTGAAACAATAAAAGTATTAAAAGAAGTAGAATATGACCAAGTATTTGCTTTTAAATACTCACCAAGACCTGGAACACCGGCAGCAGATATGCCTATGGCAGAAACTCCTGAAACATTATCAAAATGGTTAAATGATTTAATCAATATGCAAAAAGATATAACATTTAAGAAAAATCTGGCTTATGAAAATAAAGTTGTAGAAGTTCTTGTAGAAGAACAAAAAGAAGATGGACAGTATGTAGGAAGAACAAGAACAAATAAACTTGTCCATTTTTACGGAAGGGATAATTTATTAGGTGAGATAGTTGATGTAAAAATTGAAAAAGTTAATAGATTCAGTTTAGAAGGTGTATTAAACTAAAAGGAGGAAAAGCTATGGTTGAAATGGAAGTCCAAGGCATTACACTTGACCCTACAACAAATATGCCAATAGTAATACTAAAATCCAAAGAAGGTGCAAAAATATTACCAATCTGGATAGGAATTTTTGAAGCAAACTCAATAGCAACAGTTTTAGAAAATGTTCAAACACCAAGACCAATGACCTATGATTTAATGGTAAATCTTATTGATTCATTATCTGCAAAAGTAGATAGTATCAAAATTCACACTTTACAAGATAACACTTATTATGCTTCTGTAGTGATAATTGATAGAAATGGAACCAAAATTGAGATTGATTCAAGACCAAGTGATGCTATAAATGTAGCCCTCAGAACAGAATCACCTATTTATGTTTCGCAGCAACTTTTAGAAATAGATAATGAAGAGAAAATAGATGAAGAAGATATTAAGGAATGGCTTGAATCACTTAAACCGGAAGATTTTGAAAAAAATATAGAATTTTAAAATTTAATTACGATAGCACCCCAAGTTAAACCGCCGCCGAATGCGGTGAGGAGTATATAATCTCCTCTCTCAAACTTCCCTTCTTTATAAGCTTCATACATAGCAATCGGAATAGATGCAGCACTTGTATTTCCGTATTTATGTATGTTGCTATAAACTTTTTCTTGAGGAATTTCAAGTTTTTCTGCAAGGGCATTTATAATTCTTATATTAGCCTGATGAGGTATAACCAATTTTATATCTTCCTTTTTTATACCTGCTTTTGATAAAGCTTTATTACAAGCTACTTCCATATTTCTAACTGCAAGTTTGAAAGTTTCCCTTCCTTGCATTCTTAATTTTTCCCCAACCGGACAATGTAATAAATTCCAGTTTGAGCCATCTGATTTCATTACAGTTGATAATATATCACTTTCATCATTGCCTTTAGATAAAACAACTGCTCCTGCCCCATCTCCAAATAAAACTGCCGTTGTTCTATCTGACCAATCAATAATATGAGAGAAAACCTCTGTTCCAACAACTAAAACATTTTCTGCTTTTCCTGATTTAATAAATGTATCTCCAAGAGTCAATCCGTATATAAATCCACTACATGCTGCTGATATATCAAAAGCCATAGGTTTATTACAATCAAGTTTATCTGCTAAAAAACATGCTGTTGAAGGAAATGTCATATCCGGAGTTGAAGTTGCAACTATTACAACATCTATATCTTTTTCAGAGATACCTGCTTCTTGGATAGCTATTTTAGATGCATTAACTGCCAAATCACTTGCTTTTGTCCATTCTTCTGCAATTCTTCTTTCTTTTATACCTGTTCTGGTTGTTATCCATTCATCTGATGTATCAAGAAATTTTTCAAGGTCAAAATTAGTCAATACTCTTTCTGGAACATACATACCTATACCGGTTATCTTAGATTTAAACATTATTTGGTATCTCCTCTCTGTATCTTCTGAGCTCTTCCGGAATTAGATTTTGTATATTTTCTTTTAATTTTTCATTAAAATGATGGTCTACAAAATTCATTGCAGCTTTTAATGCATTCTTTATAGCTTTTTCATCTGCTCTTCCATGGGTTATTATTGTAGTTCCTTTTGTTCCAAGAAGAGGAGCTCCTCCGTATTCTGTAAAATCTGCTTTTCTTTTAAATCTTTTTAATGCAGGCATCATAAGCATTGCACCGAATTTTGATATAAAACTTTTTTCAACTTCTGCTTTTATCATCTCAAGGATTATCATCCCTAAGCTTTCACTTGTTTTTAATACAACATTACCGACAAAACCATCACAAACAATTACATCAAAATCTCCGGTAAATATATCCCTACCTTCTGCATTTCCTAAAAAATTTAGTTTTGTCATTTTAAGCAATGGATATGTATCTTTTACAAGTTCATTTCCTTTGCCTTCTTCTTCACCTATACTAAGTATTCCTATCTTTGGATTGTCAGATATATTTAAAATCTCTTTTGCATAAGTATATCCAAGAACTGCAAAATCTATAAGATGTCTTGGTCTGCAATCTACATTTGCACCTACATCTATTAAAACTGTTTTACTTCCTTTTTTGTTTGGAAATGCTACTGCTATTGCCGGTCTTTCTATTCCTTCCGTTGCTCCAATTATAAATTTACCGATGCTCATTGCAGCACCGGTATTACCTGCAGATACAAATCCAACAGCTTTTCCTGTTCTTACTAATTTTCCTGCTACATGCATAGAAGAATTTCTTTTTTTTCTGAGAGCTATAGAAGGAGGTTCATCCATTTCTATAACTTCATCTGCATGGACTATCTCTATTGGTAATCCTTCCCCGCCATACTTAATTAATTCTTTTTTTAATATATTTTCATCGCCTACTAAATAAACGCCGTGCTTTGTTTCTTTTGCAAATTCTATTGCACCTTTTACATTACAGAGAGGAGCATAATCTCCTCCCATTGCATCAAGAGCAATATACATTAAACTACCTGAATTACCTCTTTATTTTTGTAATATCCACAATGAGGACAAACTCTGTGAGGTAATTTTGGTTGATTGCATTCCGGACAAATAGACATTCCCGGCATTTTTAATTTTCTCATCCATTGGGCTTTTCTCATAGCTGTTTTAGCTTTAGATTTTTTCCTCTTTGGTACTGCCATTATAAAAAACCTCCTTTTTTCAAATTTAAGACAAACAATAATTATAACAGAAAATCAGGATTTTTTCAGAAGATTTTCTAACTTAGCAAAAGGAGATTCTTTTCTTCTTAATTTTATTTCGCAATCACAACTTTCAAAATTTTTATTTGCTCCACATACCGGACAAAGTCCTTTGCAATCCTCACTACATAAAACTTTCATAGGAGTATTTACAATAATTTCTTCTCTTATTAATTCATTTAGATTAAAATGTTCTTCATCTTCAAGATATTCTGTAAATAAATCTTCTTCATGAAGTTCTTGTTCTTTTGATGGTTTTTTAGTTAATATAATGCTTTCAGATACTGCAAATTTTGTTTTTGCCGGTTCTAAGCATCTTGCACATTCTACATTTATATAAGTATCAAAAGCAACTGAAACAATATAATCATCTTTATCTTTTACAAGATGTATTTTTACCTTTAATTTCTCATTTTCATCTATCATATATTCTTCTGGTAAATCCAGCTCTTTTAAAGGGATTTCAAACTCATATTCTCTAAAAGGCTCTTTTTTTAACTCTTCTTTAAGGTTTAGTATAATTGCTGTCAATTTAATCACCCCTTTTTAAAATTTTTAAGGTAGAGAATTTATGCAAAATTTTATTAAAAACAATTATAACATTTATGTTATAATTTTATTATGATTTTGAATGATAAAACAATAAGAAATCTTTTACATAAGAGAGAGTTAATAATTGAGCCAATTGATGAAGAGCTTCAGATTCAACCATCTTCTGTTGATTTAAGACTTGGTTATGATTTTCTTGTTTATCCGGATACAATTGATTTAATTGATGTGAAAGAGCCTTATTTCCATCAGCATATGCAAACTATTGAAGCAACAGATGAAGGTTTTATTATAAAACCAAAGCAGTTTATATTAGCTACAACAATAGAATATATTAAACTTCCTGATTATCTAACTGCTTTTGTAGAAGGTAGGTCTTCTCTTGGAAGGCTTGGATTGTTTATTGAAAATGCCGGATGGGTAGATGCTGGATTTGAAGGAAATATAACCCTTGAATTTTACAATGCTAATTCCAGACCTATAAAAATATATCCTCAAATGAGAATCTGTCAGCTTGTATTTGCACAAATGACAGAAAAAGCAGAGAGACCTTACAGAGGAAAATATCAAGGTCAAAGAGGAACTACTGCTTCAAAAATATTCTTAGATAAAAAATAAAATTATTTTTTCTTAATCTCAAAAATTGCTACATCCGGCAATGCTCCTATTCTAAGTGGAGCTGCACCGGTTCCAACTCCTCTACTTACAAAAATATAACTATTACCACCTTTTAAAAAGCCTGCATCTGTTATAAAGATTTTTCGTAGTATATATTTAACAGGGAAAATAACTCCACCATGGGTATGACCACACAAAGCAAGGTCAAATTTACCTATAATATTTTTATCAATTTTAGGCTGATGCTTTAAAAAAATTATAAATTTATCTTTATCCACTTTATTTAAAATCTCTAAATCATTATATTTTCTTAAAATGCCAAACCTTTCAGCTTCAATATCATCAACACCAACTATGGCTACATTGTAAGGAAGATAAATAAAACTATCTCTTAGCAATAAGAAACCTGATTTTTGTGTAAAATCAATAGCTTGCTCTACATCTGCATAATATTCATGATTTCCAAGAATTGCATATTTCCCAAGAGGAGGATTTATCTTTCTGAGAAGATTTATATAAGAAATTTTATTTTTAACATTTCCATCAACTAAATCACCGGTAGATATAACAATATCCGGCTTTTCCTTTTCATAAATCTCTATAATCTTTTTTATTTTATCTTCTCTCATAACTTGATTTAGATGTAAGTCAGAAATATGGAGTATTTTAAAATCTTTTTCAACTTTATCTGAATAGATAATAAATCTATAAACTTGAAGATTTAAAGTTTCATAATATCCATAAGCTGTTGATAAGATAGATAAAGCAAAAACAAAAATAAATCCTTTTTTAATAGATATATGGGGTAAAGGATTATGTCCTACAATTTTATGGATTATTTTTAACAAAAAATGATAAAAATCTATAAAAAAGTAATATATTCCAAACAAAATAACAAAACCCATATACCATAAAATAAAAAAAGATAAATAAAAATTATCAAATCCGGCTTTATCATAAAATCTATAAAAAACCGGCGATAAGGTCATTAATACAGGAAATATGTATATATATTTAGATTTAATATTTAGAAAATGCTTTATCTTATAAAAAAAATAAAAATTAATAAAAAAATATATCGTTAAAAAGATTATTATAAACAACATTTATCTCACCTTATCTTTTTTGAAAAACAATATATACTAATAATTGAATTTTCACAAATATAATTTAAATTTATAAAAAAGGAGAGGTATAATGATTAAAGGTTTGAGCTCAAAAGAAGCAGAAGAAAGATTAAAACAGTATGGATTTAATATAATAAAAGAAAAAAAAGAGATTTCAGATATAAAGCTTTATTTATCCCAATTTAAAAACCCTTTTATGATACTTCTAATATTTGCCACAATTTTAGCTTATTTTTTGGGAGATAAATTAGAATCTTTAATTATTTTATTTATTATCATAATTAGCACATTTTTAACATTCTGGCAAGAGCGTTCTGCAAATAAAGCAATACAAAAACTTCTTTCTATTGTTAAAGTATATGTAAATGTTATAAGAGATAATAAAGAAGTAGAAATTCCAATAGAGTATGTTGTTCCGGAAGACATCGTAGTTCTTAGAGCAGGAGATATTGTCCCTGCTGATGGAAAAATTATAGAAAGCAAAGATTTGTTTATAAATGAAGCACTTCTTACAGGAGAGCCATATCCTGTAGAAAAAAGAGAAAATGATAAAATCTTTATGGGAACTCATGTGGTTAGTGGCTATGGTTTAGCAGTTGTAGAAAAAACCGGTCAAAATACAGAATTTGGAAAATTAGCAAAAAAATTAAAATTAGGCAAAGAAGAAACCGAGTTTGAAAGAGGTTTAAGAAAATTTGGATACTTACTTGTTGATATTGCTATATTACTTGTTTTTGTAGTATTTGCAGTAAATATCTATTTTCACAGACCGTTTATTGATTCCTTATTATTTGCATTGTCTTTGGCAGTTGGATTATCTCCTTCTTTACTTCCGGCTGTAATAACATTAAATCTATCTTATGGTGCAAAGCATATTGCAAAAGCAGGTGCGATAGTAAAAAGACTTGTATCCATAGAAAATTTTGGAAGTATGAATGTTTTTTGTTCTGACAAAACCGGCACATTGACAGAAGGAGAAATGAAAATATACGGTTATAAAGATGCTTTAGATATGGATAATCCATTGATTGCAGAATATATATATGTCAATTCTTTTTTTGAAACCGGTTATAAAAATCCAATAGATGATGCAATAAGAAATAACTTAAAAGATGATATAGATATTACAAAATATAAAAAATTAGATGAAATTCCTTATGATTTTAATAGAAAAAGATTATCAATCTTAGTTAAAAAAGAAAATAAAAATATCCTTATAACAAAAGGAGCATTTCCGAATATTATCTCAATTTCAAAATATGTTTTTATAGATAACAATATTCAAGATATTGAAAATTATAAAGATTTAATTGAAAAAACTTTTGATGAATATAGTAAAAAAGGATTTAAAGTTATAGCAGTATCTTTTAAAGAAATTAATAAAGAGCAGATTTCTTTTGAAGATGAAAATGATATGGTATTTCTCGGGTTTTTGATATTATTTGACCCTCCGAAAAAAGATGCAAAAGAGCTAATACAAAAATTATCTGAAATAGGAGTTAAATTAAAAATTTTAACAGGAGATAATAGTTCTGTGTCAATATATATAGCAAACGAACTTAATTTATCTACAAAAATTCTGACAGGAAAAGAAATAGACAATCTATCAGAAGAGGCTCTCATAAAAGTTGTGCAAGATGTAGATATTTTTGCAGAACTAAATCCTTTGCAAAAAGAAAGGGTTATAACTTCATTAAGAAAAGCCGGAAATGTAGTAGGATATATGGGAGATGGAATAAACGATATTGCAGCCATGAGGTCAGCAGATGTTGCAATATCTGTAAATAATGCAGTAGATATAGCTAAAGAAACAGCAGAAATTGTGTTGTTAAAACCTGATTTAAATATTTTGATAAATGCTATTTTAGAAGGTAGAAAAACATTTATAAATACAATGAAATATCTATTTATGCAAACAAGCTCAAATTTTGGAAATATATTCTCGATGGCAGGAGCTTCTTTTATTATTCCTTTTTTACCTTTACTGCCAAAACAGGTTTTAACCCAGAACTTACTTACAGATATAGCTGTTATGTCTATTCCTTATGATAATGTTGATAAAGAATGGTTAAAAGAACCTAAAAGATGGAACTTGGAATTTATAAAACATTTTATGATAGTATTTGGATTAATTAGCTCTGTTTTTGATTATATAACATTTGGATTTTTACTTATTATTATTAAAGCATCTGAAGAAATTTTTAGGTCTGGCTGGTTTTTAGAAGGCATGTTAACACAGATTTTTGTTTTACTGGTTTTAAGAACAAGGAAAAATATATTTAGCTCACTACCAAGTAAATATCTTATTGCTTCCGTGTCTTTTATATTTTTGGCTACAATTTTTATACCTTATACAATAATTGGAAAAATTTTAGAGTTAAAACCTTTACCGTTAGATATATATTTAGGTGTTTCAGTGATTGTGTTAATTTATCTTTTGGTTGTTGAGATAACAAAACAGTATTTTTATAGAAAATATAGATTTTAAAGTAGTAAACTTTCTAAATTTGCTTTTGCTTTTATTAATGTTTCTTCATATTCTTTTTCCGGATTAGAATCGGCTACAATACCACTTCCTACATATATATATGCATTTTTATTTTGAAATATAATCTGCCTGATTGCTACACTCATCACAAAATCTAAATTTGGTCTAATCAAAAAAATAGCTCCACAATATATATGTCTTTTATAATCTTCAAGCTCATCTATTATCTGCATAGCTCTAAATTTAGGTGCTCCTGTAACTGAACCCGGTGGAAATGTTGAATATATAATATCTTTTAAAGTTATATCTTTTTTTAAATCACCTTCTACAACAGAACTCATCTGAAATAATGAATTATATTTTGTTATTTTAAATAGTTCTTTCACTTTTATATTATTTGCTATTCTTCCTAAATCATTTCTCATTAAATCTGTTATCATAAGATTTTCTGCTCTTTCTTTTTGGCTATTTTTTAATAAATTTTCAAGATATATATCTTCTTCCTTATTTTTACCCCTTTTTATTGTGCCTTTAATTGGCTCTGTTGTTATTTTGTTATTTTCTTTTTTTAAAAATAACTCCATTGAACCGGATATTATTGAAAAATCTTTATCTTTTATTAAAATAAGATATGGTGTTTTTTGAATATTTAGCAGATTTTTGAATGTATATAATTTGTCAAAATATCCATCTATCTTTATTCTATGGGTTAAATTTATTTGATAAATATCTCCATTTTCTATATATTTTTTCGCTTTCTCAACTTTTTTTATAAAATCTTCTTTTGTTGTTTGATATTCTATATTTTTTATAATATTTTTTCCGGTTTTTTCTAAATCTTGAATAATTTCATAATTTTTGTAAAAATTAATATAAATCTTTGGTATTTTTATGATATCTTTCTTTAATTTTTTTATTCCAAAAATTTCTTCTTTTAAATCATAGGAAAAAAAACTAACTGCATAAAGTTTATTCTTTTTTATAAATTTTTGTAGTAATAAAAGAAAATTATCTAAATTTTTTACTCTTTTATAAATTTTTATCTGGTATATAGGTTTATTAAAAATAATAAGTCCATTTTCCGGTAGCCAACTATTTTCGCTGTAAAGATATATCATTTATTGGTTATTAGCCTTCAACCTTTTCAAGTATATTCTCCGGAATATCAAAATTTGCATATACTTTTTGGACATCATCATTATCTTCAAGAGCATCTAAAAGTTTCATTAATTTTGTTGCTGTTTCTTCATCATTTATTTTTACAGTTGTTGTAGGTAATTTTGTAAGTTCTGCTTTTGCTATTTCTACACCTGCTTTTTCTAAATTTTCTTTTACAGTGTATAAATCTGTTGCGGATGTTCTTATTTCATAATAATCTTGGTCATCTGTTATTACATCTTCTGCACCGGCTTCTATTGCTTTCTCAAATATTTCATCTTCATTATATTTTGATTTATCTACATATATAACACCTTTATCTTCAAATAAGAATGATACACAGCCGGAAGCCCCAAGATTACCACCATATTTAGAGAATATATGTCTTATCTCTGCTGTTGTTCTATTTCTATTATCTGTCATTGCATCTACTATAATAGCTACACCTTCCGGACCATATCCTTCGTATCTTACTTCTTCATAAGTAACACCTTCAAGCTCACCGGTTCCTCTTTTAATTGCCCTTTCTATATTTTCAGAAGGCATATTTACTTCTTTTGCCTTTTCTATTGCCATTCTAAGTCTTGGATTTGCTTGTGGGTCTCCGCCACCTAATCTTGCTGCTACAGTAATCTCTTTTATAATCTTAGTAAATATCTTTCCTCTTTGTGCATCTGCTTTTGCTTTTTTATTTTTTATATTATGCCATCTACTATGACCTGCCATAAAAACCTCCAAAAAATTTGTGAATATATATTAAAGATTATAACATATTACCTATTTGATAATCTATCAAATTAAGATTAAGGTATTTAGCACAATAGATGATAAAATATAGATACAGGTAAAAGAGAGATAAATATGGGCTACAAAAAGATAAGTATTGCGACTTCTATAATTTTTCATCTATTACATGCAATACCCAATACTTGATATTTTTTTAATTTTGTTTTAAACTATTTTTAGCTTTTTAAAATTAGAAAGTCAAAGATAATATTCTAAGATTGGAGGAGTATGTTGGAAAACATGACTCATGTAATTATGGCTTTAATTATAGTTATAGCGGTTCCTATATTATTTAGTATATTGGCAAAAAGACCTGGTTTAGTTCCAACTCCGGTGCAAAATATTTTTGAAATTTATATTCAGTTTGTTGATAATATGCTTAAAGAAAATATGGGTGAAAAAGGAAGAAAATATTTTCCTCTTGTAGCCGGTATTGGTTTATTTGTATTCTTTGGTAATCTTATCGGAATGATACCTGGATTTGAATCTCCTACTGCAAATTTAAACACAACCATGGCATTAGCATTACTTGTATTTTTCTATTATAATTTCGAAGGAATTAGAGAAAACGGGCTTGGTTATTTTAAACATTTCTTAGGTCCTATTCCTGCTATGGCTCCTGTTTTTATTATAATAGAATTACTTAGCCATTTAAGTAGACCTATTACTTTGGCATTACGTTTATTTGCAAATATGACAGGTGGTGAGCTTATTAGTGTTGTTTTAATAATGCTTGTTCCTTTACTTGTTCCATTACCTGGTATGTTAATACACTTTATAGCTGTATTTTTACAAACTTATGTATTTATGGTATTAACAACTGTTTATATTGCCGGTGCTATAACCCACGTAGAACATTAATGGAGAGATAGAATGGTGAAAATATCAAAGATTTTAGTTAATGTAGATTTTACAACACCAACATTAAAAGCCTTAGAATATGCAAAAGATTTAGCTAATAAATATTCTGCCGAGCTGGTAGTTTTTTATGAAATGGAAGATGTATATATCTTGAAAAGAGCAAGTGTTGGCTTTGGAATGCCTGTTCCACCGGATTTGGAAGAAAAATCAAGAAAAACTGCCCAGTTGAAAATGCAAGAAGCAATGAAAAATTTTGAAGGTAAATATAAACCTATCGTAGATTGTTGTGGTAAAATGAAAGATAGATTGTTAAAAACAATAGAAGAAGAAAATCCAGATTTGGTAGTTATCACTTCAGAATGCCAAGACTTGATAGGCAAAATAAAACAGAATGTATTTTTGATTAAATAAATACTTTAAGGAGGTCGTTTTTATAATGGTAAAACTTTCAAAAGTTTTAATGGTGATGTTGGTAGCAGGTGCAGTTTCAGCAGCATTTGCAGCAGAAGGCAATGCTGACCCTATGGCAAGAGCCATATTTTATGGTGCATTAGCTATTGGTGCCGGTGTAGCTATTGGTGCGGCAGCTGGTGGTGGTGCAGCAGGTCTTGGTAATGCTATTAGAGGAGTTCTTGAAGGTATGGCAAGAAACCCAAATATGGGTGGAAAGCTTTTAACAACAATGTTTATTGGTATGGCATTAATAGAAACATTCGTTCTTTATGCTCTTTTAATAGCAATTATATTCATCTTTACAGGAATCTTTGATTCTAAAGCTGGATTCTAAGTTTAATCAATATTAAAAATTTCTTTTAATTGAAAGCGGCTTTATGCCGCTTAATTTATTTATAAGGAGGTATAAAAAATGGCAAATATGAAAGCTAAATCTCATCTTTCTAATAAAAAGAGGAAGAGAACATCAGGATTCTTAGCAAGAATGAAAACTAAATCCGGAAGAAAAATACTTGCAAGAAGAAGAGCTAAAGGTAGAAAAAGAATTGCAATCTCATAATGCAAACTATTAAAAAATCGGAAGATATAACAAAGGTATTAAAAGAAGGAAAGATAATAAATAAACCTTTTTTTAAGGTTTTTTATAGAAAAAATGATTTATCTTTTCCGAGATTTGCTTTTATAGCACCTAAGAAAGTTTTTAAAAAAGCTGTTCTTAGAAATAGGGCAAGAAGGCTTATGAGAGAAGCAGTTAGATTAAATTTTGATTTATTTAAAGATTTAAGTTATGATATTATTTTTATTGCAAGGTTTGATATTATCGGTCTAAAATTGCAAAATATTTTGCAAGATATTAAAGATATTCCTATATTATTACAAAATGAAAAAAATTTTAATTAGCTTAATAAAATTTTATCAGAAGTTTATATCTCCGGTGCTACCTTCAAGTTGTAGATATTATCCTTCTTGCTCTACGTATGCTATATTAGCAATAGAAAAATACGGAGTAATAAAAGGTAGCATTAAAGCTATATGGAGAATTTTGAGATGTAATCCTTTTTCAAAAGGTGGTGTAGATTATCCTTAAGAGGTGTTTAAGATGAATGAAAATCAAGATATGCAGAAAAGGATTTTAATATTTTTTGTAGTTGTTTCTGTTTTACTTATATCTTTTAGTTTTTTCTCCCAATATTTTCTACCCAAAGAACCAAAGAAAGAACAAAAAACCCAAAATATTGAGCAAAAACAGATTATTAATCCTGTTGGTAATATTGATTTAATTTTAAATAATGAAAGAGCTACCTCTGATAATCTGAAAGATATTGTTAAGATAAATACAAATTATGGGTATATAGAATTTTCTAAAATAGGTGGTAGAGTTGTTTCTAATTACTGGGATAAATATAAGATAGATTTAGTTTCTGATTTATCAAAGCAAAACAGAATATTTTTAGGTGAGATTATAAGTAATAATCCTTTGATAACAAAATTACTTAATTTTTCTAAGTATGAGTTTAAACAGGATGGCAATAAATTAATATTTAGTTTAAATACAGATTCTATTAAATTAGAAAAAATTTATACAATAAATGAAGATGGAACAATATCTTTTTCTTTAAAAAGCTCCGGCTTGGAAAATCAATCTTTACTGCTACTTTCCGGTATTTCTATCCAAAGTAATTATAGCTTTGGACATTCGGGAGCAATTATAAAAACAGATAAAGAACTTATAAAAATAGATAAAGATTTTTCCGGTGAAAAGATTATAACAGACAAAATTTTATGGGCTGGTGAAGAAAATAAATATTTCTTACAGATGTTTGCAATAAAAAATGGCTCTAATCAAGCAGTTATAAAATCTATCTCAAAAGATAATACTGTCGTTCTTCAAGCTATTCCATCAAATATTGAAGGATTTGGATATGTTGGGCCAAAATTATATTCATTGCTTGGTAAAATAACTGAAGAATATTTATCAAAATGGAATGTAGATTTAGATTTAAGAGCTTCTATTGATTTTGGATTTTTCGGAATAGTTGGAAAGCCTTTATTCTTATTACTGCACTTTTTCTATAGTTATATACCAAACTGGGGAGTAGCAATAATTATATTAACTATATTGATTAGATTGTTATTCTTCCCATTAAATCACAAAAGTTTAAAAGCTATGAAAAAAATGGCAGATTTGGCTCCTGAGATAGAAAAATTAAAGAAAAAGTATGCAAAAGACCCTCAAAAACTTCAAGAAGAAATTATGAGATTATATGCTGAGGCAGGAGCAAATCCTATGAGCGGATGTCTTCCTATATTGGTTCAAATTCCTGTATTTATAGCTTTGTATAATGTATTAATGGTAACAGTTGAACTAAAAAATGCTCCTTTTATGTTATGGATACAGGATTTATCTGAAAAAGACCCTTATTATATACTTCCTATTTTGATGGGATTATCTATGGTAGCTCAGCAATGGATAACTCCTTCTTCAGATAAAAATCAAAAAATGATAATGTATATAATGGCAGGTGTATTTACATTTATGTTTATGAATTTTCCATCAGGACTTGTTTTATACTGGCTTGTGAATAATTTATTAGGTATATTACAAAGTTTCATTATTAACAAAACTATGAAAAAATGATAAAAGACACAATTGTAGCCAATGCAACACCACTAATCCCTTCCGGTGTATCTATCATAAGGATTAGTGGTGAAAAGGCTTTAGAAATAGGTAAAAAGATTTTTGCAACTCCTTCCCAAATCCAAGAAAGAAAAGTATACTTTGGAAAAGTTTTAAATAGGAAAGGAGAAATTATTGATGAAGGGCTTTTTATTTTTTTTAAAGCTCCGAGAAGTTTTACCGGTGAAGATGTTGTTGAGATACATACCCATGGAAGTGTGCCGGTTGTTAGAAGGGTTATAGAAGAAGCTATTTATTTTGGTGCAAGATTAGCCCAGCCAGGGGAATTTACAAAAAGAGCATTTTTAAATGGAAAAATAGATTTAACTCAGGCAGAAGCAATAGCAGAGTTAATATCAGCAAAAACAGAGAAAGCATCAAAAATTGCTTTAAATATATTAGAAGGAAAATTATCTCAAAAGATAAATTATTTAAGAGAAAAATTGATTGAATTAATATCTTTAATTGAAGCAGAGATTAATTTTCCGGAAGATGTAGAAGAAATAGATATAAAAATCATACAATCTAATCTTTTAGAAGTTATCAATCAAATAAATAAGCTTATAGAGAGTTATAATAAAGGAAGAATAATAAAAGAAGGAATAAAACTTGCAATTGTTGGAAGACCAAATGTAGGTAAATCTTCTCTTTTTAATGCCTTAATTGGATATGAAAGGGCTATAGTGTCTCAGTATGAGGGAACAACAAGAGATTTTATAGAAGAAAGGGCAGTTATTCAGGGTATTCCTATTATATTACTTGATACTGCCGGTATAAGAGAAAGTTCAGATTATGTTGAAAAAATAGGTATCCAAAAAGCAAAAGAAAAGATTGAAGAAGCAGATATAATTTTATTTGTTTTTGATTTATCAAAAGGATTTACAGAAGAAGATAAAAAGCTATATGAAGAGATAAAAGACAAATCTCCAATTATAGTTGGAAACAAACTTGATATAGCAAAAAATCTTGACGAATTTAAAAATGATAGTATAATATTAGTTAGCAGTAAAACATCTGAAGGTCTAAAAAAACTTGAAGAAGCAATTTTAAATAAACTATCAATTTCCGAAGAAAAAGAAGAAGAAATTTTTATAAATGTAAGACATCTAAATGCTTTAACCCAAGCAAAATCTGTTTTAGAAAATGTATTAAAAAATTTAGAGATTTTACAAAACCAAAAAGAGATATTAATGCTTGATTTACAAGAATCTTTAAGATATTTAGAAGAAATAGTAGGAGTTATCACAACAGAAGAAATTTTAGGGAATATTTTTTATAGCTTCTGTATAGGAAAATAAAGGAGGAACATATGGATATTACAGCAATCTCAACAGAAGAATTGAAAGAGATGAAATTGGTTGATTTACAAAAAATAGGTAAAGAACTTGGTCTTGAAAGGGTAACCGGATTAAAAAAAGAAGAGCTTCTTGCAAAAATTTTAGAGAAAAAAGCGGAAAAAGAAGGATTAAATTTTATAAAAGGAGTTTTGGAAGTTTTACCGGAAGGATTTGGATTTATAAGATTTCCGGAAAATAATTATGCTCCAAGCCCACAGGATGTATATGTTTCTCCTTCCCAGATAAAGAGAATAGGATTAAAAACCGGAGATTATATAGTAGGAATAGCAAGAGTTCCGAAAGAAGGAGAAAAATATAGAGCACTTGTTAAAATTGATTTAGTTGGTTCATTAAATCCGGAAGATTTAAAATCAAGACCTTCTTTTGATAAATTAACTCCATACCATCCAACAGAAAGATTTAATCTTGAATATGACCCTTCAGATTTATCAACAAGGGTTGTAAGCCTTGTCTCTCCAATAGGGAAAGGGCAAAGAGGATTAATAGTTGCTCCACCAAAAGCAGGTAAAACAGTCCTAATTCAAAGAATAGCAAAAGCAATAATAAAAAATCATCCGGAAGTTCATCTAATTATATTACTTATTGATGAAAGACCGGAAGAAGTTACAGAGATGAGAAGAATAGTTGGAAGTGGAGCAGAAGTTATAGCATCAACTTTTGATGAACCACCTGAAAGACATATCCAGATATCAGAACTTGTTATAGAAAGAGCCAAAAGATTAGTAGAAGAAAAGAAAGATGTAGTTATACTGCTTGACTCAATAACAAGACTTGCGAGAGCTTCTAATGCAACAACACCACCTTCAGGAAGAGTTTTATCGGGTGGTATAGAAGCTACTGCATTACAAAGACCTAAGAAATTTTTTGGAGCAGCAAGGAATATAGAAGAAGGAGGAAGTTTAACAATACTTGCAACAGCTCTTGTGGAAACAGGCTCCAGAATGGATGATGTTATATTTGAAGAGTTTAAAGGAACAGGTAATATGGAGTTATACCTTGATAGAAAATTAATGGAAAAAAGAGTATTCCCTGCAATAAATATAGCAAAATCAGGAACAAGAAAAGAAGAGCTTCTTGTAAAAGATTGGGAATTGCAAAGATTATGGATATTAAGAAAATTCTTATCAACAATGGATGAAGTAGAAGCAATGGAATTTTTACTTAGCAAACTTGGTAAATTTAAAACAAATGAAGAGTTCCTCAAATCTATGAATGCTTAATTTTGTGATAAAATATTTTTTTTGAAAAATTTTTATGGAGGTATAAAATTGAAAGAAGGAATCCATCCAGAATTAAAATTAACTAAATTTGTGTGTGGTTGTGGAAATGAATTTGAAATTTATACAGTAAAAGGTGGAGTAGTGCATCTTGAGGTATGTAATAACTGCCATCCATTTTATACAGGAAAATTAAGAATAAAACCACAATTTCTTGAATTACAGGGTGCAACAAAACAAGAGTAATGGATAAAAAAATTATTAATCAATTAAACAAGATAGAAGAGAAAGTAAAAAATTTAGAAGCTTTATTATCTGACCCTGAAATTTTAAAAGACCAGTCTAAATTACAGGCTATAGGTAAAGAACATAAAGAGCTATCTGAAATACTAGAACTTTATAATGAGTATAAAAAGGTAGAGTCTCAAATTGAAGATGTAAAACAGATGCTTTCTTCACCTGATGAAGATATTAGAGCATTGGCAGCAGAAGAGTTAGAAGAGTTAAAAAAAAGGGAAAAAGAGCTTGAAAAACAAATAGAATTAGCTCTTATTCCTAAAGACCCTAATGATGAAAAAAATGTTATTTTGGAAATCAGACAGGGTGCCGGTGGAGATGAAGCATCTTTATTTGCAGCAGAATTGTTTAGAATGTATCAAAGATATGCTGAAAGAAAAGGCTGGAAAACAGAAATACTTAGTTTGCATCCTACTGAAAAAGGTGGTATAAAAGAGGTTATAGCATTAATCAAAGGTAAAGGTGCTTATTCCAGATTAAAGTATGAAAGTGGTGTCCATAGGGTTCAAAGAGTGCCTGAAACAGAAAGCTCCGGTAGAATACATACATCTACGGTAACCGTTGCAGTTTTACCTGAAGCAGAGGAAGTAGATGTAGAAATAAAACCTGAAGATTTAAGAATAGAAACGATGAGGGCCGGTGGTGCCGGTGGACAGCATGTTAATACAACTGATTCTGCTGTAAGAATAACCCATATTCCAACCGGTATGGTTGTAACATGCCAAGATGAACGTTCCCAACTTCAAAATAGATTAAAAGCAATGCAGATTTTAAGGGCAAGATTAAAAGATTATTATGACAGAATAGAAAGAGAAAAGATAGCAAAAGAAAGAAAAGAACAGGTTGGAACCGGTGAAAGAAGTGAAAAAATAAGAACTTATAACTTCCCTCAAAACAGGGTAACAGACCATAGAGTAAATTACACATCTTATAGAATAAATGATATATTAGATGGTGATTTAGACGAAATTATAGATGTTCTTATTGCCAAAGAAAATGAAGAAAAATTAGCATTATTAAATTTAGAATAAAAAGCGCCCATAGCTCAATTGGATAGAGCACGTGACTACGGATCACGAGGTTGGGGGTTCGACTCCCTCTGGGCGCATATAGATTTTGTGGAGGAGAAATGAGAGCATCAAAATTTTTTATGCCTACATTAAAAGAAAATCCTTCAGAAGCAGAAACACCAAGCCATATATTTCTACTCAGAGCCGGATATATCAGAATGCTTGCAGCCGGAATATACGAATATCTACCACTTGGATTTAGAGTATTAAAGAAAATAGAAAATATAATAAGAAAAAATATGGATGAAGCCGGAGCATTAGAACTTTTACTTCCTATATTAACACCTGCATCATTATGGAAAGAAACAGGAAGATGGGATGTATATGGTAAAGAGCTTTTTAGATTAAAAGATAGAAATGATAGAGATTTTGCCCTTGGGCCAACCCACGAAGAAACAATTACAGACCTTGTGAGAAAAACTATAAAATCTTATAAAGATTTACCTTATAACTTTTATCAGATACAAACAAAATTTAGAGATGAAGCAAGACCAAGATATGGTTTAATTAGAGGAAGAGAATTTATAATGAAAGATGCTTACTCTTTTGATATTTCTGAAGAAGAAGCAATCAAATCTTATGAAATAATGAAAGAAACTTATCATAAAATATTCAAACAGCTTGGCTTAGATTATCTTATGGTAGAGGCAGATGTTGGAGCTATTGGAGGTAAATACTCCCACGAATTTGTTGTAAAAGCAGCAAACGGAGAAGCAAATATTGTTTATTGTGAAAATTGCGGTTATGCTGCCAATGTAGAAGCAGCTAAATTTCATAATGCAAAATTACCACCGGAAGAAGAACTTCCAATAGAAGAAGTTTATACACCAAATATAAAATCGGTAGAAGAAGTTGCCAAATTTTTAAATCTACCGGAGCAAAAAATTGTAAAAACATTGATATATAAATTAGATAATCAAGATTTTGTAGCAATCCTGATAAGAGGAGATAGAGAAATAAATGAAACAAAGGTTGCAAACTACTTTAAAGTTTTAGATGTTAGCCTTGCATCATCAGAAGATTTAGAAAAACTTGGTCTTGTAGAAGGTTTTGTTGGGCCTATAAATATTAATTTACCAATATATGCAGATAAATCGGTAGAAGAGCTTAAAAATTTTGTAGTAGGTGCAAACAAAAAAGATTATCATTTTAAAAATGTAAATATTCCAAGAGATTTTCAGGTAGAAGGATTTTATGATTTTGCTACTGCAAAAGAAAATGACCCCTGTCCTGTATGTAAATCACCATTAAAAGCCACAAGAGGCTTGGAAGTAGGGCATATATTCTTACTTGGAACAAAATATTCTGATGCAATGAAAGCAACATTTATAGATAAAGATGGAAAAGAAAAACCAATAGTTATGGGATGTTATGGAATAGGTGTAAGCAGATTAATTGCAGCAATAGTAGAACAATCCCATGATGAAAATGGTATTATCTGGCCGGAAGAAGTGGCTCCTTTTGATATACATATACTTATTTTAAACACAAAAGATGAAGAAAGCTTAAAAGCAGGAGAAGAAATATATAACAATTTAAAATCCATAGGTTACGATGTTTTACTTGATGATAGGGATATTTCTGCCGGAATGAAATTTAAAGATGCAGATTTAATAGGTATTCCTTATAGAATTGTGATAGGTAAAAAATTAAAAGATGGTTTTGTAGAGATTGAAAAAAGAGATAAATCTTTAAAGCAAGAGATAAAAATAGAAGATATTCAAAAATTTTTTAAAGAGAGAAAAAGATGATTTTAGAATTTTTTAATTTAGAAGATTTTAAAGAAAGTATACCTTTTACAGCTCTTGGAGCAAGAACCTGTTATAGTAGTGGCGATTTAGATTATCTTCTAAATGACCCAAGGGTTGTCAGTAGAGAAGAAAGAGCTAAATTTTTATCAAAACTTGGAAATTATAAACATTTTTCTGTTTTTGCCCATTCATTTAGCTACAAAGATTTAAATCAGATAGAAGAAGAAAAACTCAATAAATTTATTGAAGATGAACTAAAAAATTTACCTAAGCATATAAAAGCAAAAATAATAGCATTAAAAATAGCCTCTATAAAATTTAAATCCAATTATAACCCAAAATATCCAACGGTTATAGGAATATCATTAAGGCATTATCTTGAAGAGCTTCTTGAATATTCGGAAGATGCTTATTATAAAGCATTTGAAAAAATGGCAGATTATGATATACCTATAACTCCATTAGGACAAAAGGAAAATGTTAGCCTTATAGGATTAATTAAAGATTATGATGGATATGTAGTTTTTTATATAGATAATGTATCAAGAACAATGACCCATCAGCTTGTAAGACATACAGCACTTAATTTTTCACAAAGAAGCCAAAGATATGTAAAAGAAGATGAAAATTATGTAGTTATTCCTCCAGCTATAGAAGAAAATAAAGAAGCCCTTGAGTTATTTAAAAATGCAGAAGAAATAGCTGATGAAACATATAAAAAATTAGTTTATGATTTTAAAATAAAAAGAGAAGATGCAAGATTTATATTGCCACATGGTAAGAGAACAACAATAGTAGTATCTGCACCACTTAGCTGGATATGGGATTTTATTGAAAAAAGAACAGAAATAGGAGCCCAATGGGAAATAAGAAAAGTAGCTTTCCAGATGAAAGAATTACTTCAAGAGCATTTATAATGGAAGTTAAAATAAAAGAAGTTAGATTTATACTCTGGACTGATAATGATTACAACATATATAAGGAAAATTTAGAAAAGATAAAATGATAGATATTTTAATTATATCTATTATAGCTTTTATTGTTTTGTATTATGTATATTTGCGATATAAAGAAGAAAAAAGGAAGGAAAAAGAAAATTATATTCCAAATCTTTTGAAGTTAAAAGAAAAATTTATTAAAGAAAAGGAAGAGTTTGGTAAAAAGGTAGAAGAGTTAGAGCAAAAACTAAAAGAAGCAGAGGAAGAATATCATAAATTAAAAGAAAATTTTAGAAATTTTAAATGGAATGATTTTGAAAAAGAGAGATTAAAAAACTTAAAAGAAACAGAATTTATCTGGTATTTTACAAATATGTTTGAACTTCTTGGATTTAAAGTTTTAGAACCTAAAAATTATAAAGAAAATAATATAGATATTATTTTAAGAGTTGAACATATTGATAAAGAACCGGAATATATAATAGTTGATTTTGTTGATTTTACAGATACAAAAAATATAGATGAAAATTATCTAAAAGCTCTTTCAGAAGGAAAAGAAAAATACAAAATAAATAAAGTCTAGATTATTACAAATGGAAATTTAACTGAAAAACAGAAAAAATTGATTTCTGATTATGATTTTAATTTGTTTGAGTATAATAATCTTGTAACATTTTTTCCATCTTTGGATTTTGTTGATAAATTTTATGAAAACAGAACAAAATATCATAATTTTGCTATTTTACACCAAGAAACAAAAGATGAAATAACCAGAAGGGATATATGGCTTTCTGAATTAGAAGAAAAACTAAAAAAAGCTACCTAACAACAGCAAGAAGAACTGCTTCACAAGCAATTTCTTCATTTACTTTTGCTATACCTTTTATTTTACCGGAATTCCTCTTTATATTTATACCTTCAACTTCAAATACAATTTGGTCGCCCGGTAATATCTGTTTTCTAAATTTTGCTTCTTCTATGCTTGCAAAAAAAACAGTTTTTTCTCCTTTGGTAAATCCGGCCTTTCTAAGCATCATATATGCACCAACCTGAGCCATTGCTTCAATAACAAGAACTCCGGGCATAACCGGATATTCCGGAAAATGCCCCTGAAAAAAATATTCATTTATAGAAACATTTTTTACAGCTTTTACTTTTAAATTTTCTAAATCAAGTTCTAATATTTTATCTATAAATAAAAAAGGATAACGATGTGGCAAAACTTCCATCACTTTTAAAACATCTATATCTCTTTCTACATTCATAATAATCTTTCCTCATTATGACAAAGATTTAATCAAAATTATAAACTAAGATACACAAAAATTCAATAACTTTTTAATCATGGTATGCAGAAATATATAGTTTCTGCATTTAAACCACTACAATAACTACTAATCCCTGTCAACATAGATAATATCGCTATGCAGAAACAGGTTTACTTTATGTTAATGTAAATAATTTTTATTAGCTATTTACCGGCTGAAGCTCAACTTTCTCAATATTTACCGGCGATTGGGATACAGGAACAACCCCTCTTTCTGCTATCTTCTCATCAATTCTCTTTGGTTTTAATGTTTTGATGATATATTCCATAGCTTTGAAGGTTTTTTCTTTGCCACCACAGGTGTATACATCTATTGCACAATAACCGTGTTCTGGCCAAGTATGGATTGAGATATGAGATTCTTCTAATAAGATAACTCCGGTTGCTCCGTGAGGATGAAATTGATGAAAATGAGATGATAATTTACTAAGATTTGCGTATTTTACAGCACCTTCTAATAAGGCTTTTACATCTTCAACGTGGTCAATTTTTTCAAAATCTACTCCGTAAAGGTCAGCTAAGATATGCAGTCCGAGGGTTTTTTCCATTTTCTTTCCTCCTTAACAAAATTTTTTCTTAAATTTTTCGTCGGGCTATTACTGCCCATGATAAAAAACCTCCTTATAGGATTTTAAAAACAGAAAAAATATTATATATCATTTTTAAAATTTTTGTAGGATTTTTAAATTGACGGTATTTAGCACAATAGATGATAAAATATAGATACAGGTAAAAGAGAGATAAATATGGGCTACAAAAAGACAAACATTGCGACTTCTATAATTTTTCATCTATTACATACAATACTCCAATAGTTAAAAAAATAGATTAATACTTCATAAAACAACATCTTATTAAAATGGTATAATATTCTTGTTAGAATTCCTTAAAAAAGGAGTAATAAATGCTGTCTGAAAGAGTGAAAAAAATAAAGCCTTCTCAAACCCTTGCAATTACAGCCAAAGCTGCTGAGATGAAAAAACAGGGAATAGATGTTATTAGTTTTGGAGCCGGTGAACCGGATTTTGATACACCGGATTTTGTTAAAGAAGCAGCAATAAAAGCATTAAAAGAAGGAAAAACAAAATATACAGCTGCAGCAGGTATTCCTGAATTAAGAGAAGCAGTGGCTAAAAAATTAAAAGAAAGAAATAATATAGATTACAAAATGGAAGAAGTTGTTATTTGCCCCGGTGCAAAAATGGGATTATATGAAATATTTGCTACTATTTTAAATCCGGGAGATGAGGTAATAGTTCCTGCACCATATTGGGTATCTTATACAGAACAGATAGCCCTTTGTGATGGAGAAAGTGTAATAACTCAGCTAAACGAAGAAAATGGATTTGTTTTGACAGTAGATAAAATAAAAGAAGTATTAACGCCAAAAACAAAAGCTCTTGTCCTAAATACTCCATCAAACCCAACAGGAGCAGTTATCCCAAAATCAGAACTTGAAAAAATAGCAGAATTTTGCTTAAAACATAATATTCTTATAATTTCTGATGAATGTTATGAAGAATTTTCTTATGAAGAGCCTCATATAAGCATTGCTTCATTATCGGAAGAAGTTAAAAAAATAACATTTACAGTAGGAGCATTTTCTAAATCTTACTCTATGACAGGTTGGAGGCTTGGCTGGGTTGCTGCACCGGTAGAATATATAAAACCAATTATAAATATCCAAAGTCAAACAATATCAAATCCTACAACTTTTGCCCAATATGGAGCATTGGAAGCACTCAAAGATGGCGGAGCATTTCCTGCAAAAATGAGAGAAGAATTTATAAAAAGAAGAGATTATATAGTGAATGCATTAAACAATATAAAAGGTGTAAAATGTGTTATGCCAAAAGGAGCATTTTATGCTTTTCCTAATATATCTTATTACAACAAAAATGATATAGAGTTATCAACATATCTGCTTGAAGAAGCAAAAGTTGCAGTAGTCCCCGGCTCTGCATTTGGAAAAGAAGGATACATAAGATTATCTTATGCAACATCAATGGAAAATATTCAAAAAGGAGTAGAAAGAATAAAAGAAGCTCTGGAAAAATTAAAATAAAAGATATATATTTAGTGGGTGATATAGATAAATTGGAGGTATATTTTAATATGAAAAAATTAAGTTTATTATTAGCTATATTTTCTGTAATTTTATTTAGTTGTCAGAAAAATGAGAAAGCAGAATCAAAATTTACAGTTGACCCAAATCCGGTAATACAAAATGCTATCCAAAATAAAAAGTATGTTATGGTTATTTTTGAATCGGAAACTTGCCAGTATTGTGAGAAATTAAATAAAAAAGTTTTATCAAATCCGGATGTAAAACAAGCTCTTTTGAAAAATAATATAGAGGTTGCAATAGTAAATGTTTATGGAAATAGAAAAGTTATAGACCCGGAAGGAAAAAAAGAGATGACAGAAAGTAGTTTGGCAGGTTTGTATAATGTAACCGGTTTTCCTACAATATCAATATTTGACCCAAATAAAAATTATCAGCTTTTATATCAAATACCTGGATATATTCCAAAAGAAATGTTTATATCATTGGCAGATTATATAGGTTCTGGATGTTATCAAAAAGTTAAATTTAATGAATTTGCAGATAAAAAAAGCTGTTAGAGGTTTAACAATGATACCGCAAATATACGTAGGTGAAAATTGGTTTAAAATAGAAGATATATTAAATAGTTATTATAATAAAGAATGTGGAGCTGTTGATATATTTCTTGGTGTAGCAAGGTCTGCACCGGAAGATGGCGATGTTGAAGAGCTTCATTATGAAGCATATATATCTATGGCTGAAAAAATAATTAGAGAAATAATAGAAGAGGCTATAAAAAAATTTAAAATCAAATATGCAGTAGTTCATCATAAAGTCGGTATATTGAAAGTAGGAGAACCTTCTTTCTTGGTTTGTGTATGGGGTGGACATAGACAGGAAGCTTTTACCGGATGTAGATATATAGTAGATGAGGTAAAAGCAAGAGCTCCAATCTGGAAAAAAGAAGTATTTGCAAACAAAGAATACAGCTGGAAAGAAAGTGGTTAAATAATCCTGATAGGTTTTAAAATACCATCTTCTATTTTTCCTATACCTACTGTATTTAAGTTTTTATCTAAAACTTTTACAAATTCTTTATTTTCTTTATCTATTTTTAATCTTTGACCTTTGGTAAATCTATCTATAAGCATTTCATCCAATATAACCGAATCCATAAAATATAAAGCATCTGTAATAGGAATAATATGGGCTTCTACTTCTTCTGGCTTCATTTTTAATAAATCTTCTAAATTTATGCTTTCTTGTAGGCTGAATTTTCCTATTTTTGTTCGCTGTAATGCTTTTAGATAAGCACCGGTGCCAACTTCATCTCCTATCTCTTTTATGATAGACCTTATATATGTTCCGGAAGAGCAATTTATCTTTATTGTAAAAAATGGTAAAGATATTTCAAGTATCTGAATATCATAAATATGCACAAATTTTGGTTTTAAATCAGGTTCTTCTCCCTTTTTTGCAAATTGATAAGCTCTTTTTCCTTTTATTCTTTTTGCTGAATAAGGTGGTGGCATCTGATAATAACTTTTTTTGAAAGATTTTATAACATCTATCAGTTTTTCTTCTGTTATATTAACTTCTCTTT
This sequence comes from Venenivibrio stagnispumantis, assembly GCF_900182795.1. Lineage (NCBI taxonomy): Bacteria > Pseudomonadati > Aquificota > Aquificia > Aquificales > Hydrogenothermaceae > Venenivibrio > Venenivibrio stagnispumantis. Next base: position 74,144 of record NZ_FXTX01000002.1, on the reverse strand, counting down.
CTTCTATTATTCTTCCATTTCTATCATAAGTATCTGTTATTTTGCCAAGTTCGCCAACTGCTATATATTCTTTATCTAAATTTTGTAAATATGGTGTTATTTTTACTGCTTTTTGTAGCGTTATTATCATCAAGCCGGTTGCGGCATAATCAAGGGTTCCAGTATGTCCTGCTTTTAGATTTAAATATTTTTTTATTTTTAATACTAAATCATTTGATGTTATATTTTCCGGTTTATTAACAAGTAATATTCCGTCTTTCAACTGCTTACTCCTTTTATAACCCTTTCTACAATATTTACACCTTTTACTTTTTTGATTGCATTAATTATATTATCAAGTTGCTGTTTATCTGCTACATTTAATTTTAGATTTGTTATAGCTTTTCCATTTTTTAATGTTTGGGTATTTACACCTATTATATTTGTTTTTGTAGATGCTACTGCTGAGCTAACATCTGCCAACAATCCAACCCTATCTTCCGATATTATTTTAATATTTGTTTGATATAAATGGTTTTTATCTGTTTTCCAGATAAGTGATACAAGCTTTTCCGGATTTGTTTTTTCTATATTTATTACATTTGGACATTCTTTTCTATGTATTGCTATTCCTTTTCCTTTTGAAACAACACCGATTATTTCATCTCCCGGAAGAGGCATACAACATTTTGCTACATAAGATAATATATTTGATACTCCATCTACTTCAATAACTACGTCTTTATGCTTTTTTTCAGTCTTTTGTTCTTCCGGTTTTTCTTCAGCAGGTCTAAATATTTTTATTATCTTGTTTAAAGATATTTTGCTATCTCCTACTGCTGCTAAGAAATCTTCAAAAGTTTTATAATTAAATCTTTCTAATAATTTTTTCTTTTCTTCTTCAGTTAGACTACTGGTTTTTTTATTAAATTTTTTAAGAATTTTATCTAATAATTTTTCTCCAAATTTGATAGCTTGTTCTTTTTCTATCTTTGCAAGGAAATGTTTTATATTTGTTTTTGCTTTTGATGTTACTACAAAATCAAGCCAATCTCTGCTTGGTTTATGATTTTGGGATGTTATTATCTCTACAACATCTCCATTTTGTAGTTTTGTATCAAGAGGAACTAATTTTCCATTTATTTTTGCTCCGGTTGTTTTATGTCCAAGTTGTGTATGAATGTTATAAGCAAAATCAACAGGTGTAGAGCCTACCGGTAATTTTATTAAATCTCCTTTTGGAGTAAATACAAATATTTCTTCCGGTGTTAACTCACTTTTAACAGAGGATAAAAGTTCAGATGGGGCTTCATTTTCTTTTACAGTTTGAAGAAGATTTCTAAGCCAAACAAAAGATTGTAAATCTTTTTCTGTAAGGGTAGAGCCACCTTTATATCTCCAATGGGCAGCTATACCTTCTTCTGCTATTTTATGCATTTGGTATGTTTTTATCTGTATTTCAACAAATTTACCTTTTGGTCCAACTACTGTGGTATGCAATGCTTGGTATAAATTAGACTTTGGTAAAGATATATAATCTTTTAATTTTCCCGGAACCGGATGCCATAAAGAATGAATTAATCCAAGCACTAAATAACATTGATGCACTTCTTCTACCAAAACCCTTACACCATAAACATCATATATATCACTTAATTTTAGATTTTTTCTTAATGTTTTCTCAAAAATGCTATAAAGATGTTTAAATCTGTACTGTATTTCAAAATTTGTTATATTGTGCTCTCTCAATACTTTTTCTATTTGAGGGATTATTTCTTCTTTTAGATATTTTTCTTCTTTTTCTTTGGATATGGCAAAATATGTGCTAACTTTTTTATATTCTTCCGGATATATATATTTAAATGCCAGGTCTTCTATCTCTCTCTTTATAGCCCAAAGACCAAGTCTGCTGGCAAGTGGTGCATATATTTCAAGGGTTTCTTTTGCTATTCTTATTCTTTTATCTTCCCTTAGGGCGTCAAGGGTTCTCATATTATGTAATCTGTCTGCAAGCTTAACAAGAAGAACTCTTATATCTTTTGCCATTGAAACAATCATTTTTCTAAAATTTTCTGCCTGAGCTTCTTCCTTAGATGAAAATTGATACTTTCCTATTTTTGTAACTCCATCAACAATAAGGGCTACCTTTTCTCCAAAAAGATTTTTTAATGTATCTATATCTGTATCTGTATCTTCCAAAATATCATGTAAAAGTGCAGATATTATTGTTGTTTTATCAAGCTTTAACTGGGCTAATATTCTTGCTGCTTCTATCGGATGAATATAATACGGCTCTCCTGATTTTCTGTATTGGTCTTTATGTTTTTCTATTATAAAATTTACTGCTTTTTCTATTTCTTCTTTATCTTCTTCTTTAAGATAATCTATCTCATTATAAAATGATTTTAATGTTTCATTGGTTATCAGTGTTGTTTCCATCTTTTACTCCTTTCTTGACTTAGCCAAACCATAATATTATTATATTATGTTATCGGGATTAAAAAGCAAGTTTTTGATAAAAAGAAATTTTGAGAGGTTAGGTGATGAAAAATATTTTTATTTTTTTTGTTTTACTAAATATATCAATAGCCTTTGGTATGTCTAAAAAAGTGGAAAATCCAAAAATAGAAAAAGAGCAACCAAAGCAATCTATTCCTGAAAAAAATATAAATGTTATATTTAAAGCTATTAAACCTGAATTTTTAAAAGGTGAAAATGTTTGTTTTTATCTTGAAAATAAAACGAATAAAGAACTACTTATGCCATCTTCTGCTCCTTGGGCTATTTTAGAAAATGAAAAAGTAATATACTCTCCAATTGCTTTACAGGTAATAACGATTGTAAAGCCTAATGAAAAAAAACAATGGTGCTGGAACCAAAAAGATGTTGAAGGTAAAGATATAGCTTCCGGTGATTATATAATTAGAATAACATTTTTTGATAAAGAAGGAGAAAAATATATCCTATCAACTCCCATAAAGATTAAAGTTAAATGAGATTTATAAGAAATACATTAATCTTTTCAATAGCTACTTTAATCAGTAGAATTCTCGGATATATAAGGGATGCAGTAGTCGCTTATATATTTGGGGCAACCCCTCTTACAGATGCATTTTTTGTAGCATGGAGATTACCTAATACTTTAAGACAGCTTGTTGGAGAGGGTAGCTTTAATGCTGCATTTATCCCAATATATAGCTCAATTTTATCTAAATCTGAGCAAGAAGCAAAGCAGTATGCATCTTCTTTATTTAGCTATTACACAATTGTTTTAACATTTATCACTATAATGATTATTCTTTTTGCAGATATTTTTGTAAAGATATTGGCTCCCGGATTTGTAGAAAAAGGTAATTTTGAAGAAACAGTTAATCTTGTAAGAGCAGTTTTTCCTTATTTGATACTTATTGGCTGGACTTCTTTTTATATGGCTTTGCTGAATACAAAGGATATATTTTTTGTTCCGGCTGTTGCTCCGGCTTTACTTAATTTATCTTTTATAATTTCTGCATTTTTGTTTGCCCAATCTTTTGGAATTTATGCTTTGGTGATAGGAGCATTGGTAGGTGGATTATTACAATTTTTGCTTCAGATACCAGCGGCGATAAAACATAATTTATTGATTAAACCTTCTTTAAAATTTCATCCTGAAATAAAAACTACTTTAAAAAGATTAATTCCTGCTTTTGCATCTTTTGGAGTAAGCCAATTTTCTTTTGTGGTTGATACAGTTTTAGCTTCTTTTTTAACTGCCGGAGCAATTTCTTATCTTTATTATGGAAATAGAATATTTCAATTACCACTTGGATTATTTATAATAGGACTTGGAAATGCTTTGCTTGTTTCTCTATCTAAGCATTATGCCCAAAACAGATTAGATGAGTTTAATAAAGATATGAATATGGGAATAAAACTTGCTATTTTAATATCTATTCCGGCTACAACCGGTATGATAGTTCTTGGTAAAGAGATTATTGATATACTTCTTGTTAGAGGTAAATTTGGATATCAAGATGCAGAATTTACATTTTATGCTCTTGCCGGATACTCAATCGGACTTGTCGGATATGGTATTACAAGGCCATTAAAAAGTGGATTTTTTGCAATAGAAGATATGAAAACTCCACTTTATTCAACAATATTCGGATTCGTAGGAAGTATTTTTCTTGCCTTTTTATTCACATTTATTTTCAAAATGGGTGTATTTGGTCTTGCCCTTGCATCTTCTATGGGAGCTTTTCTAAATGTTATATTTTTATATCTAAAATATCCATTTTTTATAGATAAAAAAGGCATTTTTATAACATTTTTAAAAGTTTGTATATCTTCTTTATTTATGGCTTTGGTCGTAATGATTCTTAAAATTTTTATAGGTAGTAAACTACTTTTAGTATTTATCTCAATTTTTATCTCTATCTTATCTTTCTTTTTTGCTGTTTATATTTTAAAAGAAGATTCTTTTTTGGTATTTTTAGATATATTTAAAAGAAAGTTATTGCAAAAATATGATAAAATGCAATAATATATATTTCATAAATTTATATAAATTTAAGAGGTGTATGTTATGCAAAGAAGAAACACTCAACAAAGAAAATTAATATATGAAATACTTAAAGATACAGATATTCATCCAACAGCAGATTGGATTTATGAAAAGGTAAAAAAATATATACCGAATATAAGTCTTGGGACGGTATATAGAAATTTAAAAGTTTTGAAAGAGGAAGGTTTAATTCTTGAACTTAATGATGGGAGACAAAGTAGATTTGATGCAAGGATAGATAAACATTTTCATTTTAAATGTGAGATTTGCAATAATATCTATGATATAGACAGAAACAACATAATAGAGCAGATTAATATAAAACAGCTAACTAAAAATGGCTTTATAGTTGAAGATATAGATATAACATTTAAAGGAATATGTCCAAAATGTGGAGAGAAAAATGAGAAGAATAATTAGCCCTATAAATCTTAGAGAAGATAGATTACCTCCGGGACAACATTGGACAAATAAACTTCATATTCTTGGTATATCTGACCCACCGGATATAGATTTATCTGAATATAGATTTAGAATATTCGGAGAAGTGGAAAATCCGATTACATTAACATGGGATGATATAATGGAGCTTGAGAAAGTAGAACTTATAGCAGATTTTCATTGTGTAACAAGATGGAGTTGTCCGGATGTCTCTTGGATAGGATTTCATGTAGATGAGATAAAAAAGTTGGTAAAAATAAAAGAAACAGCAAAATCAGTTATGGTTCATTCCTTAGATGGATATACAACAAATGTTCCAATTGAGTATTTTTTTGATGAAGATGTAATATTTGCCTATATGCTAAATGGTAAACCTATACCGGCAGATAATGTTTATCCTCTAAGATTAATAGTTCCAAAACTTTATTCATGGAAAAGTGCAAAATTTGTAACAGCCATAGAGTTTAAAGATAAAGATGAACCGGGATTTTGGGAAAAAAGAGGATACCATATACTCGGCGACCCGTGGAAAGAACAAAGATATTGGGAAGATTAAAAAATTTTTTGATATAATAATTTAGTAATCAAAAAAGAGGGGAATAATAAATTGTGGAAATTTTGAGTGGTGAATATATAAAACGATTAAGAGAAGAAAAAGGTATTTCAAAAGAAGAAATAGCAGAAAAAACTAAAATAAATATATCTATCATAGATGAGATAGAAAAATGCGATAATATATATGATTTACAGCCTCACAAACAGCTTCTTGCTAAGCAAATATTGAAAGAGCTTGGGGTTGAGATAAAAATTAAACCACAGACAGATATGGTTTGTAATATATCTTGTAGGGAAGATTTATTAGAAGAAAAAAGTAATAAATTATCCCATATATTAGTTCTACTGATACTCACAGCATTAACATTTATTGCTTCTGCAAATATAAATAAAACTCAAATTCAAACAAACCAAGTAGTTCAAACAGAAAAACCGGATAAAATTCCTGTATCAAACAATACAAATCAAGAACAACCGGAAGAAATAATTCAAAAAATAATCTTAAAAGCAGATGATGAAGTCTGGATAACGGCAGATATAAATGGAGAGAAAAGTATATTTAATATTAAAAAGGATGAAGAAAAAACCATATATTTCAAAGAAAAAATATCTTTTGAAACCATAGGAAATGCTGATAAATTGAGAATTATATTTGGTAATCAAGAAGTTAGATTTCAAAATAAAGAAGTTGTTCATAATGTATTTGTAGATAAAGAAGGTGTATTTTATAGTGGTTATAACTTACTTAGAGGTATTCCAAAAATTTGATACCACCAAAAGAGATTTTAGAAGAAGCTATAAAACAAGTCAAACCATTTGTTGATAAAAGAATATCAGAATTTAAAAATCTAAAAAATAAAGGTATTACCGAGTTTGATTTTAAACCATTTTTAAATATAGAGCCTTATAAAGCCGATATATTTTCAGAGGCTTGTTTTTGTATATTGACTGCTAATTCTTCTGCATCAATGGGAATAAAGATACAAAAAGAGATAGGAATAGAAGGATTTAAAGAATATCCCGTAGAAAAATTATTTGAGATAATCCGGAAAAATGGACATAGATTTGCAATGCAAAGAGCAGAAAGAATAGTTTTACTTAGAGAAAAATCAGAGCTTATTAATCAAATATCTAAATATCAAGATGGAAAAGAAGCAAGAGAAATCCTTGTTAAAAATATAAAGGGATATGGATATAAAGAAGCGAGCCATTTTTTAAGAAATATAGGATTTGATGATGTTGCTATTATAGATAGACATATATCAAGATTTTTATTTGAAAATAATTTTGTAAAACCAAGAAAAACCATAACAAAATCAGTATACTTAGAGTCAGAAAAAGCTTTAGAAAAGATAGCCAAAGACTTAAATCTAACACAAGCAGAGCTTGATTTATATATCTTTTATATAAAAACAAAAAAGGTATTAAAATGATAGAAAAACTTAAAATATTAGCAGAAAAAAATGGAATATATCTGACTGAGGAACATCTTGAAAAATTTCAAAAATATTTAGATATGCTTTTAAAATGGAATAAAGTTTATAACTTAACTTCTATAAGAAAAAAGGAAGAGATAATTACAAAACATTTTTTAGATAGTTTAACCTGTATAAAACTATTTGAGATAAAAAATATAGATATAAAAAATAAAGATATTGCAGATTTTGGAACTGGTGCCGGATTTCCCGGTGTCCCATTAAAAATATATTATCAGGATATGATAAATCTTTTTTTGATAGAGTCTGTCGGTAAAAAATGTATTTTTTTAGAAATGCTTTCAAAAGAGCTAAATGTAGGATATACGGTGCTATGTAAAAGGGCAGAAGAGATAAATGAAAAATTTGATATAGTTTTAAGCAGGGCAACCGGTGAAACTTTTGAAGTTATAAAAATAGGCAAAAATCTTCTTAAAGAAAATGGTTATCTGATTATAATGAAAGGAAAAGAAGTTGAAGAAGAGCTTAAAGATTTTACAATTTCATTAAATTTCTACGGATTAACGGAGAGAAAATTTATTGTATTACAAAAAAGATGATAAGAATTAATAAATATATTGCATCTTCCGGATGTTGTTCCAGAAGAAAGGCAGAAGAACTGATAAAAGAAGGAAAAGTTTTTGTCAATGGTAAAAAAATAACTGATTTATCATTTAAAATAAATCCTGAAAAAGATATAGTAAAGATAGACGATAAAATAATAAAACCGGTAGAAAAAGATATATTTATAAAAATCTACAAACCAAGAAAATATCTAACCCAACTTGGAAAAGATAAATTCGGAAGGAAAACCTTATCAGATTTACTACAAGAAATTGGTATTAAAGAGAGAGTTTTTCCGGTAGGAAGGCTTGATTATGATAGCGAAGGTTTATTGATATTAACAAATAACGGAGAAGTAGCCTATAAATTATCTCATCCAAAATTTGAAAAAGAAAAAGTTTATGATGTATTAGTAGATGGCATTGTAAAAGATTTGGAAAAATTACAAAAAGGCATTATGTTAGAAGATGGATTTTTTAAACCGGATGATATTAAAATATTAAGATATGAAGATGGTAAAACCTGGCTCAGGATAAAAATCCATAGTGGCAAAAAAAGAATAATCAGAAGATTTATGGATGCTTTTGGTCATAAAGTATTAAGATTAATAAGGATTAAAATGGATAATATAGAACTTGGTAATTTAAAGCCAAAAGAATATAGATTTCTTACAGAAAAAGAAATTAAAATGCTAAAGAGGTAATTAGATAAAATGAAAAAAGAGATAGTTTTAAGTAATGGGAATATGTTTATAAATTTTGATTCATTCATGAATATGAGAGATTTTTACTTTCCTTATGTTGGAATGTTTAATCATCTTAATGGTGAAGCATCCGGTATAGGTGTATGGGTTGATGATAAATTTAGTTGGATAGATAATAGATGGGATATAAAATTTGGTTATGAGAAAAAAACCTTAGTTTCTAATGTGATTTTAAAAAATCAAGAGCTTGGTATAGAATTAATTATAAATGATGCTATCCATAAATACAGTAATATGTTTTTAAGAAAAATAAGAGTAAAAAACCTTACAGATAAAGATATAAAATTTAGAATATATTTTTATCATCCTTTTAAATTAAATGAGACAGAAATAGGAAACACTGCATATTTTAATCCAAAATTAAAAGGAATACTACATTATAAAGTAAATACATATCTTTTTATCTCAGGCAGTGGTGGAGAGATTGATTATACAGTTTCAAAGAAAAATCATATATCAGGAAGCTGGAAAGAGATAGAAGAAGGAAAATTAAAAAGAACAAAGATAGTGCAGGGAGAGATAGATAGTGCTTTTGGTTTGATAAAAGATATAAAAGCAAATCAAGAAGAAACTTTATATTATTATATTCTTGCCGGTTATAGATATGATGATATAAAAAAATTAAAACAAAAGGTTGATAAAGAAACTCCGGAGCATCTTTTGGAAGAAACTATTTTATTTTGGCGTTCATGGGTTCAGGAAAAAGACAGATTACATCCGGCAATATCTATGGATATAAAAAGTTTATATTACAGAAGCTTACTTATAACAAGGGCTCATATAGATAATAGAGGAGCAATTATTGCTGCAAATGATACATCTATATATAAATTTAACAAAGACCATTATAGCTATCTTTGGCCAAGAGATGGAAGTTTTGTTGCAATAGCTTTGGATAATGCAGGTTATTTTCATATTACTGAAAATTTCTTTAAATTTTGTGCAGATAAAATAACAGAAGATGGTTATCTTCTTCATAAATACTCGCCTGATGGTTCTGTTGGTTCTTCCTGGCATCCTTGGTCAGATGAAGAAGAGAATTTTCAATTACCTATACAGGAAGACGAAACTGCCTTAGTTATATATGCCCTTTATAATCATTACAAAGTCAGTAAAAATATAGAATTTATAGATTTTATGTATAACAAATATGTAAGACCGGCTGCTGAATTTATGATTTCTTATAGAGATGAAAAAACAAAATTACCACTTGAAAGTTATGATTTATGGGAAGAAAAAAGAGGTATATTTACATATACTGCAAGCACCGTTTATGCCGGATTAAATACTGCTTCATTTTTAGCAAATATAACCGGTAATAAAGAAGAATCAATTAGATATAAAAAAGCAGCAGAAGAGGTAAGAGAAGCAATATTAAAATATCTTTATGATGAAAAAGAAGGATTGTTTGTAAGAATGTTAAAAATAAATAAAGATGGCTCTATCTATAAAGATTTTACAGCAGAAAGTAGCTTATTACTTATTCCAAAATTTGGTATAGTGCCGGTAGATGATTATAGATTTTTAAACACTTTAAAATATATTGAAGAAAAACTATGGATAAAAGAAGGAATAGGTGGTCTTGCAAGATATGAAGGAGATTATTATCATAGGGTTTCTGAAAATGTAGCCGGAAATCCTTGGGTTATAACTACATTATGGCTTGCTGATGTATATCTTGAGCTTGGAGAATATAATAAAACATTTGAGTTGATAAATTGGGTATTAAAAAGAAAATCGGAAAGCGGATTACTTGCAGAGCAGTATGACCCATTTACAGGAGAACCTCTTTCTGTTAATCCGCTTACATGGTCACATTCAACATTTTGTTATGTTGTCCAAAATCTCAGCAAAAAACTTTATCAGATGGATTTAGAAGAGAATTTTGTCCGGATAAATGTTTAAAAATATTTTCTCCAATTTTACCGAAAAAGTTTGCTCCAAATACGATAACTGCTGTTTTTCCTTCTTTTATATTTTCTTTATTTTTTAAGATAGTATCATTAATTTCTTTTAAAGAATATCCATTTTTTCCTTCAAAATCTGTATCTGAATAAAATTTTATAATCTCAGATGCATTATAAATATCTCCAATATATAAATTTTGAGATTTAGAAGAAGGAATAAATTCTGTAGTAAGCTCCATAGTTAATTTTTCTATATTTATTCCCTGTATATCCTTTTTATTTAATATAAAAATAGGATTTGTTGTAAATCTTGGCTCCATATCTATATTATCTTCTGTTATTAAAATTTCTACATCTGATTTTTCAAGAATTATTTTATTTCCAATAATAGATTTTACTCTATCATTTAAAACTCCTTTTATGCTATCAGAATAAAGATATATATTGTGCTTTATATCCTGTTTGTTTATTTGTAATCTTGATGATATAACTCTCCATCCGAGAAATCTAAATTGCTGTTCTTCTACTTTTAATCCAAGTTCTTCTGCAAATAATCTTATCTGTTTTATAAATAAAAGTTCTTCTCTACTACCGGCTAATCTTCCTTTTGAGAAAGAAACCAACTCCGGTATAAACGAGCCTGATTGAAAATTAACTTTCCTTTGTGAAAACAATCCATAAATACATCCGCAATAATTTTGATGATATAGTTGTTGTTCTTTGGCAAGCTGGTTCATTTTTTGTGTTCCGTTATTTTTTCTAAAATCTACAGCAAGAAATTGTAGATTATATTTTTCTGCTATATCTTCTCCTATCTTTTTTAAAACATCAAAATCTTTCTTAGGACTCATCATTAGGACTGTTGTAAATTTGTTAAATCCTTTTTCTACTGCAAGCTGTGCTGTTTTTTCCAATCTTAAATCGTGACAGATACTACATCTTTCGCCTCTTTCCGGCTCATTTTCATATCCTTTTACTGCATTAAACCAATTTTTTAGGTCATACTCTCCTTTAGTGCAGTTTATGCCTAAGCTATTACATACTCTTTTTGTTTCAATCCATCTAAGCTCATATTCTTCTTCCGGATGAATATTCGGGTCATAAAAAAATCCTTCTATATAAGCATCCGGATAATCTTCTCTTAACTTTCTTAATGCCCAAACAGAATCAACTCCACAGCATATATGCACCAATATTTTATCCATAATTTATCTACTCCTATTTTTTTATATAGATTATATTTTATTTCTTTATTTTAGATTATTCAAATGATAAACCTGCCCTTCAAGGGCAGGCTTTGATTTTATTCACAGCTTGGACAGATTTTAGCAAGTAATGGGTCTGTTGGACAGGCTTCTATATTGCCGGATTTTACTTTTTCTACTACCTCATCACCGTATTTTTCCCGTGCCATTTTTTCAATTTCTTCTATCTCTTGGTTTTTAGCTGTTTTTAGAGCAGCACCAAATCCTCTTCTTTCTCCTCTTTTATTTACATTTAATGTGTATTTTTCTCCTTTTACTGTTTTATCAATAAAGCAGTAATAAGTAGATTTTAATCCTTTTTCCCAAGCATACATATAAATATTAAACATATCATCTCTTAAATCTTCTTCTATATAAAGGGATTTACTTACTGCTTGGTCTATATATTCTTGGAATGCTGCGGCTATATCTATCTGTCTTTTTGGATGGATTTCATAAGCTGTTTTAAATAATGCTTTATTTATTTTTCCTTCAAGTTCTTCTATATATTGGACTGAACCACTATTTGCTTTTATCTTTTCTGCTATCTCTTCATTCCATAAGCCTTGTTCTTCAAGGGCTTTTATTAATTGTTTATTTATTACTATAAACTTACCGGAAAGTGTATCTCTGCTATATATATTAGAGAAAATGCTATCAATAGAAGAAGATGTTCCGGCAATTATAGAGATAGAAGCAGTAGGTGCTATTGCAAGTAAATGCGAATTTCTTCTTGGTTTAAAATCATAATTTCCTTCATAATAATGAGGGAAAGCACCTCTTTCTTCTGCAAGTTCTTCTGATTTTCTAAAAGTAACTTCTCTCATAAATTTTGCTATTTTTCTTGCAAACTCTACTGCCTCTTCACTATCATAAGGGATACCAAGTTCTATTAAAGTTTCGGCAAATCCCATTAATCCAATGCCAAGTGGTCTAAGTTCCATTGTATGAAGTCTTGATTCTTCCGATGGATAAAAGTTTTTATCTAAAATATTATCAAGGGCAACTACCATAATTTCTAATGTTTCTTTTAATTTCTCCCAATCTATATCTGTTTTGTTTTCATTTATATGTTTTGTAAGATTTACAGAGGCAAGTGTGCAGACTGCTGTTCTTTCCGGAGAGTTTGGCAAGGAAATCTCACTACATAAATTAGAAGAGTTTATAACACCATATTTTGGAACAGGATTAGCTTCGTTGTGTCTGTCTTTAAATATTAACCATGGATGTCCGGTTTTAGCAAGTTTAAATAAATATCTGTTAAACCATCCTTGACTATCTTCTACTTTTTTCCATAATTTTAGTTCTCCATTTTCTGCTTTTTTTATGCATTCTTCATATTTTATTTTAAAATTTTCTCCATAGCTTGTTATAAGCTCCGGACATTCTGCCGGGTCAAAAAGATAAAAAGGTTCTCCTTCTTTTATTCTTCTCATTATTTCATCAGGCATCCAGAAGGCAGTATTAAGTGATGGTGTTCTAAAATAAGGATTACCGGTTGTTTCTCTTAAATCTAAGAATGCATCAACATCAAGATGCCATGGTTGTAAATACATAACCTGAGAACTTCTTCTTCTACCTCCTTGTTGTATAGCATTTACAATGGTATCAAATATTTTTATAAATGGAATAATTCCGGAAGATTTTGCATTTAAGGATTTTATCGGAGAACCGGTTGCTCTAATTCTTGTAATATCTGTTCCAACTCCACCGGCATATTTAGCCAAGAAAGCAGTTTCTTTCGCTTTATCCATAATAGATTCTAATGAGTCATCTATAACATTTACATAACAATTATGTGCTGCTACTAAATTTGCACTAAAGCTATGGTCTCCTTTTACTTCAAAATCATATACTATACCATCAAAGTTTTCTGTTTTTATAGATTGGATTTTATAAAATACATAATCACCATATCTGAATCTGTAACTATTAATTTTTTTCATATCTGGTTTTGCTTTTATCTTATATAAATCTTTATTTATTTCCTTAATTAAATCTAATCCATCATTAATTGATAAATGTATAGAATAGGGTTGTTCTTTTGCTAAATGATTTTTATATGCTTTTGAAATTCTCGGCATATATCCGAGTCTTAAAAGAATTATAAATATTTGATATGCTAAAGATTTATTTGATATGGTTAATCTCATTCCATCGGAAACCGTAGTTCCATCACCTCTGAATATTCCTATTATTAATCCTCTTTGACTTTCAGGTTTGGCAAGTAAAATTTCTTCAGGAAGAACTTTTTTGTTATATCCGGTTCCTACAAGATTATTTATAAATTTAGATAAATATGTGCTATGTATGGATATTCTTGTTGAATTATCTTTATTATCGTGTATAGTTGGCACTATACCAAATAATTTTATAGAAAGATTTCTAACATCTTCTATATACTCTTTTTCTTTTGAATTGAATGTGAAAACTATTAATCTATTATCTAAAATGTATCCTTCTGCAAGATAATATCCTAAAAATCTCATGAAATCCGAATTTAATGGAATTTTTGCTTTTATAGTGTTTATTTGATTATTAAATTCAGGGGTTCTTTTTTGTTTATCATAATTTTTTTTCAAAATATATCCATCTTTTTCTATAAGATTTATATTATCTATATAATCTAAAATATTTAAAAATTCTTTATCTTTCACCTCTTTTGGATAAGGAATAACTATAAAATCGCCTTCATTTAAATCTTTAGCTTCTGTCCATTTTAGTGCTTCCAATAAATCTATTTCTGTTCTTTCACAAACATTTGCATACTCTCTATAGACAGGTTGGCATTTTAGCGTATTTTGATATGGAGGACATACTTTGAAAAATTTTCTATTACAATCAACTTCCTCTTTTGGTAAAACCAAAAATTTATGGTCATCAGTTGCTTTTACTGTTTCTTCATCCCCCCAAAGTCCCCATACTTTTATTTTATAAAGTTTGCTACTATATTTTCTCTGAAAAGTTCCTGAAACTACTTTAAAATTACCTTCTGCAGTTAATACTACATCACCTACTTGTATATCCTCTATATTTTTAACTCCATTTTTTGTTATTATCGGAGTTCCTGCAGGGAAACATGAAGAATACTGATTTGTTATAGTTCCGGAATTGTATAATGTTGGGGTTGAGTGGAGATATTCAAGTTTTGAAATTTTATCATATATTTTTATTATTTCTTCCTCATTATTACCTATTCCAAGGGCTACTCTCATAAAAAACCATTGAGGTTTTTCTATTATTTCTCCATTCCTATCTCTTGTAAAATATCTATCTTTTAATGTAGTCAAGCCAAAATAATCAAGAAGATGGTCTCTTGAGTAATCTATAACCTTAGATAATCTTTCTAAATCAAATTTTCCTATTTCTTCTTTATATAGATTTTCTTTTATACCATATCTTATCATCTCTTCAAAAGAGCTAAATCTTTTATCTATCTTTCTATTTATAATTTTAAGTAATTGTCTTGATGCCAATGTATCATATATATAATGAGAAGGAATAAGATGCTCTATTGCTTTTAGGACAAGAAAATCAAGTTCTTCTGTTGTTACTTTTTCAGGTATTTTTAAATCAAGCTCTTTTGCTATTTTAAAGGCTATTTCCCAATCATCCGGAAGATTCATCCCATCAAACAATGCAAATATAGCGTTTATCAATTTTTTCATCTGAAATCTTTCTACACTACCATCTCTCTTAATAACAACTCTTTCCATAAATAGACCTCCTGTTTTCTATTAGTGTCAACTAAGTTATTGAAAAAAATTAAAAATTAGTATACTCGGTAGCCGCTACTTCAAAGAAGTTAGTCAACTTCTTAACATCTTCTTTTTGTAAAAATTTAAGTGGATTTTGGGATATATTAAATTGTGGTTCAAAACCAAGTTCTATAAGTCTTCTATCTGCTATGTATTTCATATATTGTTCTAATTCTTTATAAGATACCCCGAATATTGTTGTTCCACCGAATTTTGTTTTTAGATAATTTAATTCAAGTTCTACTGCATCTATTATTGTATCTCTTATATTTTCTACAAATTTTATATCCTCAACTATCTCTGGATTTTCTTCAACTATTGTTAATATAGCTTCTATGCCGTTTTGAAGATGTAATGATTCATCTATTAAAACAAGCTCTATTCCGGAAACTACATTTTTCATTTTTCCACAATCTTTCATAGCAAAGAAATGTGCAAAAGCAGAATAAAAGAATAAACCTTCTTGAATAATATTATTTAATAAAATTGAAGTTAATATCTGTTTTTTTCCCTCTAAGGTATCAGGGTCTGCTTTTCCGTAAGTTATTCTATCTACTGCTCTTATTATCAATTCTTGTTTTTCCATAAGTAATTTATCTTCAAGGGTTATGTTATAAATTCTTCTTCTATCCATATCAAAAGATTGTAAAATTATCTCAAAAAAGTCAGAATGTATATTTTCCATAAACATCTGGGTAACAAAACTCATCTTTACATAAGGGTCTGTTAAAACAGGGAAAAATCCATTCCCCATAACATTTTGAACTAATAATTCTGAAGAAGCAAAATATCCAACTGCACTATCAAATAACTCTTTTTCTGTTGGTGTCAATGATTTATAATCAAGAGTATCCTGTTGAATATTAAGCTCTTCAGGAAACCAGACAGCTTTTTTCTGTTTAGTGTATAATTCTTTAAATACAGGATATTTTGGATTTTCTGTAAGTCTGATATTATCTCTGACAGAAGTTTTAGCTATAAACATCGTTGTGCCTCCTTTTATACTATATATAGTAGTGCTACATTATATAATCACTATATATAGTTGTCAAGCAAAAATTTTTTAAAGATTTTCAACGATTTGAAAACTCCATTTGTTAAGTTATTAAAAAAAAGATAAAAGTTGAAAAATAGCCTGTCATTTTATAGATTATAAAGATGTTTTACGGTAAAACTTTACAGTTAGTAAATATTAACTTATAATAATTTAGAAGGAGGAAAAGATGACTGTTTGTATTTATCACAAAAATTGTAATGATGGTTCTACGGCAGCAGCAATACTTTTGACTAAATTTCCGGATTGTAAATTATTTGCTTTTGACCACGGATATAAAGATGAAGATATGGAAAATTTATTAAATAATATAGAAGAAGGTGATATTGTATATATAGTTGATTTTGCCTTACGGAGCGAAAAAGATTATGAAAAAATATTTCAAAAAGCAAAAGAAATTATAAATTTAGACCATCATATTACCGTAAAAGATAAATTACAGCAGATAGCCCAAAAATATCCGAATTTTAAATTTATATTTGATAATAATAAATCCGGTGCGAGTATTACTTGGCAGTATCTTTATGGAGATAATTATCCGGAGTTTGTTAAACTTGTAGAAGATAAAGATATATGGAAATGGGAATATGGAGAAAAAACAAAATATTTAAATGCATTCCTTACCATGTATACAGACAAACCGGAAGAGATAAAAAATATGTTAAATCAAGATATAAATCAGCTTCTTGAAAAAGGCAAAATTATATCCGATTATAATGATTTTTTAATAAATAGATTTGTAGAAAAAGCAAAAGAACTTCCATTAAAAATAGGTGATTATATTGTAAAAGGATATAATGCTTGTTTATTCCAATCAGAAATAGGAAATCTTTTATCAACTCAAAATGACCAAGCAGTTGCTTTATTTAACTTTTCCGGAATAAATGTAAAATTAAGTTTTAGGAGTTTAGACCATCATAATCCTTCAGCAGCTGATTTGGCACAAATCCTTGGTGGTGGTGGACATAGAAATGCTTCCGGAGCAATGATAACAGTATCGGAATTTATAAAATTAATTAATATATGAGGTGGAATAAGATGGCAGTGGCAGAAGAGCTTTCAACAAAAGAAAAAATAATCAAAGCCGGAGCAGAGATAATAGTTAAGGAAGGACTTAGAAAATTCACAGCAAGAAATGTTGCAAATAAAATAGGACTTACAGATGCAGCATTATATAAACATTTCCCATCTCTTGATGATATTATTATTCAGATAATAGAAAGATATATAAAAAAATGTTCCGAAAGTGTAGATAGGGCAGTAGAGATAGGTGGTTCTACTGTAGATATTTTAAAGCAAGTTATGAGAGAGCATATATCTGTTTTGGAAGAAACAAGAGGAGCTGTTCCGATTCTTTGTTTTGAGTTTAGTAGGTCAGGAAATAAAAAATTTTTTGATATATTACATAAATTTGTAGAAAGTTATAAAACAAAATTATCTGCTATAATAAGAATAGGACAAAAAGAAGGTATTATCAGAGAAGATATAAATCCGGAAGATACAGCTATGTTATTTGTTGGATTAATACAGGCAAAAACATTTGCTTATGTAATGGAAAATAGAGAAGGAAAAATAATACAAGACCCAGAAATGTTAATTTCAGAACTATTTTACGGAATATTAAAAAGATGATAGCAGTTTTGCAAAGAGTTAATAAATCTTATGTAGAAGTTGATGGAAAAATAGTAGGAGAAATAGGAAAAGGAATAAATATTCTTCTTGGTATAGAAAAGGGAGATACAGAAGAAGATTTAAATAAATTAGTGAAAAAA
The DNA here is from genome assembly GCF_900182795.1 of Venenivibrio stagnispumantis. NCBI lineage: Bacteria > Pseudomonadati > Aquificota > Aquificia > Aquificales > Hydrogenothermaceae > Venenivibrio > Venenivibrio stagnispumantis. Next base: position 56,089 of record NZ_FXTX01000002.1, on the reverse strand, counting down.
ATAATTAATCTCAGAATATTTGAAGATGAAAATAAAAAAATGAATTTATCTATTCTTGATATTAAAGGTGAGATTTTAATAGTTTCTCAATTTACATTGGTAGCTAATTTGAAAAAGGGGAATAGACCTTCTTTTGAAAATGCAGAACTACCGGAAAAAGCAAAAACTCTTTATGAAAGATTTGTTAAAGAACTATCTGTATATCTTCCGGTAAAAACCGGTATTTTTGGAGCAGATATGAAAGTTTTCATAGAGAATGATGGTCCTGTTACATTTATTTTAAATTCTAAAAATTTATAACTGAGAAAATAAAAATGATTAGAGAAAATATTGAAAATATAGAAGAAAAATATTTACATCCAAAGGCTACCAAAAGCAAAGATGCAAAAAGAGAAAGAGAAGAAAAAGAATGTAATATCAGAACAGCTTTCCAAAGAGATAGGGATAGAATTTTACATTCAAAAGCATTTAGAAGATTAAAACATAAAACACAGGTTTTTATGGCACCGGAAGGTGACCATTATAGAACAAGATTAACACATACCTTAGAAGTATCACAGATAGCAAGAACAATAGCCAGAGCTTTAAGATTAAATGAAGATTTAGTAGAAGCTATAGCTTACGGGCATGATTTAGGACATACACCATTTGGACATGCAGGAGAGTTTATACTAAAAGAAGGTGGAAGTTATCATCATGCCAAACATAGTCTTAGAGTTGTAGAAAAACTTGAGAATGAAGGAGAAGGATTAAATCTAACAATCCAGGTAAAAGACGGTATTTTAAAACATAGTAAAGGAAAATCACCATTAATTGCAGAAAATGGTATGCCACAAACCTTAGAAGGACAGATAATAAGAATAGCTGACAAAATAGCATATATAAATCACGATTTAGAAGATGCAATTAGAGCTGGTATAATTAGCTATCAAGATATTCCAAAAGAGATAACATCAATCCTTGGAAAAACTAAATCTGAAAGAATTACAACAATTGTTTTAAGTGTTATAAATTCAACTATTGAAAATGATTATAAATATATAGTTATGGAAGATAAAATCTATGATGCAATGTATAAATTGAGGGATTTTTTATTTGAGAATGTTTATAACTCAAAACCGGTTACATCCCAATTAGATAAAGCAAAATCTGTTGTCAAAGCTTTATTTGAATATTATGCAAAAAATTATTGGGAAATTCCTTTTTATTATAAATATCTTGATAAATGGGGAGAATACAATCCTATACAGGCCTCTGTTGATTATGTAGCCGGAATGACAGATAGATTTGCAATCAAAAAATATACAGAAATATTTATTCCAAAAGGCTGGGCAGTTATTTAATATTTGTAAAAATCAAAATTTAGAATAAATTATTTAGTTCTGATTTTAAGAAAAAATAAAATGGAGAAATGGAGAATTTGGAAAATAAAGAGTTAATAGGTATAATCGCAGGGATATTAACAACTTCTGCATATATACCACAAACAATAAAAGTAATAAAATCAAAATCAGCAAAAGATTTTTCTTGGATATGGCTTATTTTTATGATTATAGGAATATTGCTATGGTTTTTATATGGATTGATGTTAAAAAGTTTAGCTTTAATATTTGCTAATGGAATATCTATTATGAGTTTATTAACTATTGCGGTGGTGAAATATGTTTATAGACAAAGCTAAAATATATGTAAAAGCAGGAGATGGTGGAAATGGTTGTGTAGCTTTTCATAGGGAAAAGTTTGTCCCTATGGGAGGGCCATCCGGTGGAAATGGTGGAAAAGGTGGAGATGTTATTATTGTTGCAGATTCTAAATTGCAAACATTGATGGATTTTAAATATAAAAGACATTACAAAGCAGAGAAAGGACAAAATGGACAGGGAGGAAATAAAACCGGAAAAGATGGTAAAGATTTATATATAAAAGTGCCTGTTGGAACTGTTGTAAAAGATGCTCAAACAGGAGAAATATTGGCAGATTTAGTAGAAGAAGGACAATCTGTGATAGTTGCAAAAGGAGGAAAAGGAGGCAAAGGAAATGCTGCATTTAAAACGGCAACTAACCAAGCACCTACAAATGCAGAACCGGGAGAAAAAGGTGAAGAAAGATGGATAGAACTTGAATTAAAATTAATTGCAGATGTAGGAATTATTGGATTTCCAAATGCCGGTAAATCAACATTGATATCAGTATTATCAAAAGCAAGACCAAAAATAGCAGATTATCCATTTACTACATTAACACCGGTTCTCGGAGTTATTGAGTTTGATATAGGAGATTATCTTATATTAGCAGATATTCCAGGACTTATAGAAGGAGCTTCCAAAGGAGCCGGACTTGGTCATGAATTCTTAAGACATATAGAAAGGACAAAATATTTAATCCATCTAATAGATGTATCAGATTTTAGGGAAAGAGACCCTATAGAAGCCTTTAAAATAATAAATAAAGAACTTAAAGAATATTCACCTAAATTGCTAAAAAAGCCACAAATAGTTGTGGCAAATAAAATAGATGCACTTTCAGATAAAAGCTTAATAGATAAATTAAAGGATTATTTTACAAAAGAAGGTTATAAATTTTTCGCAGTTTCCCTGATTACAAAAGAAGGTTTAGATGAACTTATAAATGAGTTAAGAAAAATAAAGGAATCTATGTTATCAAAGGTTTAAATTTTTTAAGAAAATTTTTTAGAAATATGATATAATTTTTTTAAGTTGTTTAAAGTTAATTAAATTACTTGGCAACAGAATAAGAGAATAGGCTTTCTTTCTTGATTTTAAGGGGGAAAGATAAATCTATTAATCAAACGCTGTTTTATTTTTTCAAAAATTTTGCATTTTCAATAGAAAATATATTTCTGCTTGACTTGGCTTGTATCAATAATTAGCGAGAATATAACAGAAAATATATTTGCATTATCGGAGGTTCGATGCAAAAAATATTAATTTGCGGTTATTCAGTTTTAAATTAATTTTTGCTAAAAACCTCTTGACAAAATTTAAAAATTTCATTATTATTTTTTATGAAAAAATTGACGGGTTTTATCTGAACTATGTGGGATAGAAAGAAAATCAAAAAGTTAAACAATGAAATCAAATTAAATCGTTTTATCTGAACTATGTGGGATAGAAAGGTTTGCTTGCTCCCGTCATTAAGATTTGTTACTGTATGTTTTATCTGAACTATGTGGGATAGAAAGAATACTTTTTCCATGTCCAATTCCTCCTTTTTAAAATTTGTTTTATCTGAACTATGTGGGATAGAAAGTAAAAGTTCCCAGAATACTAAATCTTTTTCCTACTGCTATAAAAATTTTTGTGCTTTTAGGTAATTTTCTCACATAAGAAGAAAGAACAAATACCATAAACAACATCCCACCAATCCAAAATGTTGCAGTTAATATATAAATCATAAATAACTGAATATTTATAAATATTGGCTGTGGTAAAATAATTAGATAAAATCAAAAATGTTGGTAGATTTGAGAATTATATTAAAATTTTTGTCATATATATATGGATTTTTTGCTGTATTGAGAAGATTAATCTATGAAAAAGGGTTAATAAAAAAGAAAAAACTTCCGGTATATACAATATCGGTAGGTAATTTATCTGTTGGCGGAACCGGTAAAACGCCATTTACAATTTATCTATCTAAACTACTTAAAAATAAAAATAAAAAAGTTGTGGTTTTATCAAGAGGATATAAAAGAAAATCAAAAGAAAAAATAATAATCTGTGATAACGATAAAACATTTTCGGATTGCGGAGATGAGCCTTATCTCATATTCAAAAATGGGATAAATGTTGTTGTTTCTTCTGATAGATATAAAGCTGGTTTAAAAGCTAAAAATATATTTAATCCGGATATATTTATACTTGATGATGGATTTCAACATTTTCAACTACACAGAGATTTAAATATCTTAATGGTAGATGCTACAAAACCTTTTTGGAAAGATAATTTACTTCCTTATGGTAGATTAAGAGAGCCGGCTTCTTTTTATAAATATGCAGATATTATAATCATCACAAAAACACAAGCCCTACAAGAAAAAAAGTTAAAAGATTTAGAAGGTTATCTTAAATCATTAAATAAACCTTATTTTTTTGCAAAAGAAAGATTTTCTCATATTGTTGATAAAGATGGCAATATTTATGATTTTTCTTTTTTCAAAGATAAAAAAGTTATAGCTTTTGCCGGTTTAGGAAATAATAAGCAGTTTTTTGATATTGTAAAAAGATATTTTAATGTAGAAAAATTTATAGAGTTTCCAGACCATTTTGATTATAAAGATTACAAATTTGAAAAAGATAAAATATATATAACAACAGAAAAAGATTTAATAAAAATAAATCAGGAAAATATTTTTGCCATAAAATATGAAATCTTTTGCGATAAAGAGTTTGAGGAACTGATAAATGGAATTATTAACTGATGTATTTTTTTATATGAATATAATCGGACTTATAGCATTTGCAGTTACCGGTTCATTAAAGGCTATAAAAGAAGGTTTGGATTTACTTGGCATAACTGTGCTTGGTATTATGACTGCCCTTGGTGGTGGTATTGTAAGGGATATTATGGTTAATCAAATTCCAAATGCTTTAAAATCTTTATCTGATATGAGTTTTGCCCTTTTGGGAGTTTGGCTTGCAATAGTTGTTTATAAGATAACAAAAACTGATTTGCAAAACAGATATATTATTCTTATTCCTGATGCTATTGGACTTTCTGCATTTACTACTACCGGTGCAATCATTGCTTACAATGCCAATATATCATTTTTCGGTGTTATAATACTTGCTACAATAACCGGCGTTGGTGGTGGATTAATAAGTGATTTACTTCTTGGAAAAGTTCCATCTGTTTTAAGAGATGATTTTTATGCAAGTTGTAGTATAATTGGTGCTATCTCATTTTATATAACGATTTTAATAACGGGCGATTTAACAATAAGTTCAGTTATATGTAGTTTATCGGTTTTTATGATAAGAGTAGTTGCTATACTTTATAATTGGCATTTGCCAAAATTCTCTTAAATCTGATATAATCTCTTAAAAAAGGAGGAAAAAGTAAATGGCTAAAATAGCTTTTGTTTTTCCGGGACAGGGTTCTCAATATCTTGGAATGGGAAAAGATATTTATGATAATTTTGAAGAAATCAGAAATTTATATAAAGAAGTAGATGAAAAAATTGGTTTTAGTTTAACGGATATTATATTTTCAGATGAAGAAAAATTAAATCTAACAGAATATACTCAACCGGCTATATTACTTACTTCTTATGCAATTTACAAAATATTTAGTAAAAAAGGAATAAAACCTGATTTCGTTGCAGGACATTCACTTGGAGAATTTACTGCTTTGACGGTAGCAGAAAGTATAGATATTAAAGATGCTGTTTATCTTACCCATATTAGAGGTAAGCTTATGCAAACGGCTGTTCCTTCTGACAAAGGATTAATGGCAGCAATAATAGGCTTAGATGCTGATAAAATAGAAGAAATTTTAAAAAGAGTAGATGGAATAGTAGAGATAGCTAATTATAACTCTTATGAGCAAACTGTAATATCAGGTGAAAAAGAAGCAGTTGAGAAAGCTATGGAGATACTCAAATCAGAAGGAGCTAAAAAAGTAGTTCCTTTGGCAGTATCTGTGCCGGCACACTCTTCCCTTTTAAAAGAAAAAGCAAAAGAATTCGGAGAATATATAGAAAAGATAGATATAAAAGATGCAAAAATACCGGTTATATCAAATATTACTGCAAAACCAATAATGAAAAAAGAAGAAATAAAAGAAGAGTTAAAGATGCATTTTTATTCTCCTGTTAGATGGACAAAAACCATAGAATATCTTGTATCAGAAGGTGTAAATACAATATATGAAATAGGGCCTAAAAAAGTTTTAACCGGATTAATAAAAAGAATAAATAAAAATATTCAACTTTATAATATAGAAACATTGGAAGATATTAACAAAATTGGATAAAGCAATATTTATAACAGCAACAGATACAGGTGTAGGTAAAACTACCATATCCAAAGCATTGGCGAAATTATTAAAAGATAAAGGTTATAAAGTTGCTTATTTTAAGCCAATAGAAACAGGTATAGAAAAAGAGGAAAATACTGATTATTACTCTCTTTTACAGATAACAAAACAGGAAGATTTAGCTGTCCTATATAAATTTAAAAATCCGGTAGCACCTTATACTGCAACATTATTAGAAGGGGTAGATATTGATATTGATTTAATAAAAAATCATCTTGAAAATCTTAAAAATAAATATGATTTTGTTATTGTGGAGGGAGCCGGAGGAGTTGCAGTTCCTATAAAGATAGATTACACATATTTAGATTTTATAAAAGAAACAAAAATTCCTGTTTTGGTAGTAAGTCGCTCAAAACTTGGAACAATAAATCATACATATCTAACAATAAAAGCCTTAAAAGATATAAATGCAGATATAAAAGGAATAATAATAAACGAATATGAAGGAAATGATATATCCGAAAAAACGAATCCGGAAATTATTGAAAAAATGACAAATATACCCATCTTGGCTATATGCAACAAATCAGACAATCCTACAGAAGAATGTTATAAAAAATTATTGAATAAAATAAATATATAAAATACTTAAGAATATTTGTCATAAATAAAAGAAGAAATAGTTCCAAGTAAAGCCAAAAGAGGAAATGTTCTAATTCCGGCAAATATTGCTTCTTTTGCCTTAAATTCCCTTTCTGCTCCAATAATTAATCCAAGCACTAAGGATAATAAAATCTTAGATAAAAGCTCATCATCTGAAAATTGAAGTTCAACCATTTATCCATTCTTTAAAATTTTTTAATCTTTCCAAATCATAATTATCATTTTTTTCGTAATTTTTTATTTTTATAATAACACCTTCCTCTTTTGTGTAAATCTTTTCAAGGGTTTGCTTATATATAAGGTTGTCATCTTTTAATATATTTGCATACATCAGACAATCACCGAGGGTTTTCATTATATTATCTAAATCTCTTCTTCTTTTACTTTTTAAGAAAAATGTTATTTCTACTTCTACCGGAGTATCAAATATAAAGTTATATTTTTCCTGTTGTTTTTGAAGTTCCCATATTGCTTTATTTATTTTCAGTCCGACAGATTTTGGTATTATAAATCTTTTTCCACTTTTTGAGAAAGCCCTTGTGTTTATTTTTACCCTATTTGCTTTTGATGGTGGTATAAAAGATAAAAAATATATAAATTCCATTTACAGCCCCAATAATGTATAATTTTATAATTGATTATAACATATTGCTGATGGTAGGAAAAAAATGCTTTTATATATACTTAAAAGATTATTAAATATGATACCACTTTTAATAGGGATAACATTTTTATCATTTGTTATTATTCAGTTAGCTCCGGGAAATTATTTAGACCAGCTAAAAATGAACCCTCAGATTTCAGAAGAAACAATAAAACAGCTTGAAGAAAGTTATGGATTAAATCAACCTTTGATTATTCAATATTTCAAATGGTTATTAAATGCTTTAAGATTTGAGTTTGGGTATTCATTTAGTTATCATCTACCGGTTTTAGAACTTATTAAGGAAAGGGTTGGAAATACTTTATTTTTGTCGGTAGTATCCGGTTTATTGGCATGGCTTTTGGCTATTCCTCTTGGAATTATTGCAGCAATCAAACCAAATAGTATTATAGATAAATTTATACAGCTTTTTTCATTTACATTTATGTCTATACCTTCTTTTTTCCTTGCATTTTTAATGCTTCTACTTGCAGTAAATACAGGTATATTTCCTACCGGTGGAGCAACAAGTATAAATTATGAAAATCTGTCTCTATTTGAAAAAATCTTGGATAGATTATGGCATGTAAGCTTACCTGCTTTTGTTTTGGCTATAACTTCTCTTGCAGGCTTAGTTAGATTAGTTAGAAGTGCTATGATAGAGTCCCTCTCTTCCGATTATGTTCTTTTTGCAAAAACAAAGGGATTAAAAGATAAAGATATTATCTTAAAACATGCTTTGAGAAATGCTTTAAATCCTTTTATTACACTTCTTGGATTTGAGATTGCATCTTTATTATCCGGTGCAGCACTTGTTGAGATTATAGTAAATTGGCCTGGGATGGGTATGCTTATGCTTGATGCTGTCCTATCCCAAGATTTATATCTTGTTATGGGTGGATTGTATATAGGAGCTATTATGCTAATAATAGGTAATCTTGTGGCTGATATTTTACTTGCAAAACTTGACCCAAGAATAAGACAGAGAGAAGTTGAAGGGGTTTTAAATTGAAGGAGATTTTTTATTATCTACAAAAAAATAAATTAGCTTATTTATCTTTATATATTCTTGGAGTTCTTTATTTTTTGGCAATTTTTGCAGATTTTATTGCACCTTATCCTTATGATATTCAACATAGGGATACACCTTATCACCCACCAACCCAAATTCATTTTTTTGATGAAAAAGGAAATTTTCATCTAAGACCTTTTGTTTATAAATATGAGCTTATTGACCCTATTTTTAAAAAATATCAGATAAATTTTAATGAAAAATATCCGGTATATTTCTTTACAGAAGGGGAAAAACATTATATTTTGGGTATTTTTGAAACAGATATTCATCTTTTTGGAGTAAAAGAAGGAAAGATTTTTTTGCTCGGGGCTGACCATCTTGGCAGGGATATATTTTCAAGGATTTTGTATGGAGCAAGAATTTCTTTATCCATAGGTATTATTGGTGTCTTGGTATCTTTCACCATAGGAGCATTGGTAGGTGGAATAGCCGGATATTTTGGTGGAAAAGTTGATAATATATTGATGAGATTATCTGAGATTGTTATGTCTTTTCCCGGATTTTATCTTATGCTTGCTTTAAGGGCTATATTTCCTATAAATCTTTCTTCCATAAAAGTTTATCTTTTGATTGTTATTATTTTATCATTCGTAGGATGGGCTGGTCTTGCAAGGGTTATCAGGGGTATGGTTTTAGGAGTAAGGGAGCAAGAATTCGTAATAGCTGCAAAATCTTATGGGGCTTCATCATTTAGAATAATAACAAAGCATATTATACCTAATACATTTTCTTATCTTCTTGTTGCGGCTACTTTATCTATTCCGGCTTATATCCTTGGAGAAAGTGCTCTTAGTTTGATAGGACTTGGTATCCAAGAGCCTTACGCAAGCTGGGGTAATATGCTTTCTTCTGCGAGAAGTATCGCTTCTATATCTTCTTATCCTTGGATTTTAGCTCCAGGAATAGCCATATTTATTACAATACTTGCTTTTAATCTTGTTGGAGATGCTCTCAGGGATTCCTTAGACCCAAAATTAAGAAAAATGCTTTAATCAACCATCTCTAAATCAATTTCTTTTAAATCTTCATCTACACGGGTTATTCTAACTTTTACTTTATCACCAAGTCTGTATCTTTTATCTTTTCCAACAAACATATGATTTTTCTCGTCATACTGCATATCCTTTCCAAGGATTGAAGATTTTATTAACCCTTCTATAAGATATTTTTTTAGCTCTACAAATATTCCAAAAGGCACAACACCGGTTATAATTCCTTCAAACTCTTCACCTACATGGTTTGCCAATATTCTGAGCTTTAATATATCAAGGGCATCCCTTTCTGCTTCATCTGCAACTCTTTCTCTGTTTGAGCATTGTTCTGCAATAATTTTTAATTTCTGTGGTAATTCCTCTAAATCTTTTTTTGTAAATTTTTTATATATAGCTTTTTTTAGCATTCTATGGACAATTATATCTGAATATCTTCTGATAGGGGAAGTAAAATGGGTATAACATTCAGAAGCCAATCCAAAATGTCCTATATTTTCTACTGTATATTTAGCCTGTTTCATTGTTCTTAATGCTAAAAATCTTATTAAACTTTCTTCCGGTGTGCCTGCTACCATTTGTAGCATCTGTTGTATAAATTTTGAGCTAACTTTTTCCGGATAAGATACTTTATATCCAAGTCCTGCAACTATATCTACAAATTCCATAACTTTTTCAAGTTTTGGCTCTTCATGGGTTCTATATATAAATGGTAAATTTCTTTCATACATATGTCTTGCAACTGTTTCATTTGCTATAATCATAAATTCTTCTATTATTCTATGGGCAAGATGTCTTTCATAAGGAACAACATCATAAGGCTCACCGGTTTCTGTAAATAAAATTTGGGATTCCGGCATATCAAAATCTATACTTCCTCTTTCTTCTTTTGCTTTCATTAATATTTTTGCAAGCTCTTCCATATATTTCAAAGGCTGAATAAGCTCCGGATATTTTTTTTCAAGGGCAGGGTCACCTACTATAAGGGCAAGGGCTTGGTCATATGTTAATTTTGCTTTACTTTCTATTATGCTTTCATATATATCATACTCTATAACTTCTCCTTTTTTATTTATAAGCATTTCACAGGTAAATGCATATTTTTTTTCATTAGGTCTTAAACTACAAAGCTCTGCTGCAAGTCTTTCAGGTAGCATGTGCAGGGCTCTTTCAGGCAAATAATAGGTATTTCCTCTTTCAAAAGCTTCTTTGTCTATTGTAGAACCTTCTTTTACATAATAAGAAACATCGGCTATATGGACGAATAATCTATAATTTTCACCTTCTTTCTCAATTGCTACTGCATCATCATGGTCTCTGGCTGATTCAGGGTCTATTGTAAAACATATTTGTGAAGTTAAATCTTTTCTATTTTTTGTTTTTTTCACGGTAGAAGGAAGTTTTTCTGCTTCTTTTATAGCTTCTTCTGAATGGGATAAAGGTAAATTGTATTTTCTTGCTACTATTTCTGCTACTGTTTGTGTATTTTTAGTTTTACCAAGGAGTTTTATAATTTTTCCTTTTGCTTCTGTTTTTTCAGAAGGATACTGGGTTAATTCTACTACAACATATGTTCCCGGTTCTATCTTTTTAGCTTCTGATTTTGAAAGATAAACTTTATGTGGAATAACAAAATCAAGAAGTAAAACAAAATATCTTCCTTTCTCTTTTTGTAATTTACCAACAGCTGTTTTTACTGCCCTTTCCAATACTCTGATTATTTTAGCTTCTTCTTTACCTTTTCTTTTTATTGCTTTTGCAAGGACTATATCTCCATCAAATAGATATCTCATCTGTGGTGGTGGTATAAACAAATCTTCCCTTTCTTCACCGATAATTAAAAATCCAAATCCACTTTCATGTGCCTGAACTTTTCCTTTATACAGATTTTCCTCTTTTGGTTTTATTACTTTGTAATTTCCTTTTTCAAAATGTATTACTCCTTTCTTTATAAGTGATTTTAAAAATTTTTTAAATTTTCTTTTTTCTTCCTTTGGGATATTAAATGCTTTTAGTAGAGTTTTGAAATAAAAACCTTTTTTTGATTTAGATAAATAATCAATAATCTCTTTCTCTGTTATTTCCATCTATTTCACCTACATTTTATTTTTTTAATTACCTAAATAATAAAGTATCATAAAAATTTTTTCAACTTTATAAGATAAATTTTTTGTTATAATACTTAGGATATAGAAGCTTTGATGGAGGATATGATGCAAAGTATCATAAAAATATATAAAGAAAACAAGAACTGGATAGAAAAATTTATTATAAATTCAATAGATAAATTTGCCGAGCAAACTATAAATGATGTAAATATTAAAGAGTGGTTTGAAATTCTTGATTGCCTTGATGCAGTTTATGAAAGTGATAAAAATTATATTCAACGCACTCCTTTATATACCAGACATTCCGAAATTACTGAAAGGATTGGCAAAAATCTTAATCAAATTGTGGAATTAAGGGATAAAACATCTCCATATTTTATTACTGAACCATATATCTCTTCCGAGACAAAAAGGTTAACAGTTACCGTTATTGTAGAAAATGAGAATGGCTATCGTTTTTTTGACATTAACCTTTCGGAACTTCTTAGTTGTCTTAATTTGATATATGAAAATGAAAAATTTACACTTTTCATGAAAGCCAGCTATCTGTTTATGGGATCGGCAATACTATTTTTTGCTATTTTCTCTGTTTTTTTTGGAATAGGTAATTTTTTATATGATTTATATAATTTTAATAACTTTAATATTGAAAAGATTTTTAAACCTGTTATAGCAGTAACACTTGGTTTAGCTTTCTTTGACCTTGGAAAAGCAATTATACTTCATGAAGTTTTTGTGCGTTCAGATGTTCTTGAGATATTTGAGGCTAAATCCTTTATCACATTTTTAACATCAATAATAATTGCTCTATTCATAGAAACTCTTTTATTTTTCTTTAAAGCTTCTCTAAGTGGTTTTACCCATGTGCCTCTATATGTTGCTTTGCTAATTATTGCTCTTTCTTTTCTTCTCTTTGTTTTTTCTTATCTTATCAAAAATCTTGAACTATTAGGAAATAAGAAAAATGAATAAAATAGACCCAAAGGATATTATGGCTGTTCAACGTTCCACAATAGCTATTATAAGACTTGCAATATCTATGATGGTTTTAGGATTTGTTATTGAAAAATTTCAACTTTTCTTAGATGTTATAATCTATGAAATAAAAGGAAAATCACTTCCTGCAGCTTTACAACATGCCGAATTTTACAACTATCTTGGTATTTTTATTATTATAATAGGAGTTTTAATATCTCTTTATGCCTATTATTACTATATTAAATGGATTGAATACCTAAGCAAAGGAGAGCTATATAAAGATAAAAAAATATATTTGCTACTAAGCATTTCTCTTGCTTTCATCGGATTCATACTCATTTTAAGTATGTTAATAGTTTAAAATTGTTTATAAAAAATAATAATATTATTCTTTTTGCTATTGATAATTTTGAAAAAAAATTGTAATATTTTATAACACAGTTTTAAAAATTTTTAATACGGAGTGAGAAGATGTCGTGGATAACATTGGAAAAAGCTGAAAAACTTAAAGAAAGATTTCCGGATATAAAAGCTTACGAAGGTAAAGGTTGCACAGTTATAGAAATTCCAAAAAATAACTTTATAAATCTTCTCAAATTCTTAAAAGAAGATAAAGATTATCAATTTAAAATGTTTATTGATTTGACAATAATAGACCACGGAGAAAAAGAAAATCCAAGATTTCAAGGTGTTGTAATATTATTTTCTCCGGAATATAAAGAAAGAATTATTGTAAAAACATGGGCAGAAGATGAAACACTACCTACACTTACTAAACTCTGGGCCGGTGCTAAATGGGCTGAAAGAGAAGCCTGGGATATGTTTGGTATAAGATTTGAAGGACATGAAAATCTTGTCAGAATGCTTCTTTGGGAAACATATCCTTATCATCCACTTAGAAAAGATTTTCCACTTGAAGGAATACAGGATACCGAGCTTCCTTCTTTAAATGAGACAGAAAGGGGAGACCAGCTTGAAGGAATGTTTAATTATTCTAAAATGCATACTGCCATTCCAACTATGGAAGATTTAGAGATTACCCAAAAAACAAGAATGCCTGTAAAACAATCTCAGATAGTTTTAAACTGGGGGCCTCTTCATCCGGGAACCCACGGAACCATCTGGTTTTTATTTGACCTTGATGGAGAGTATGTAAAACAATGTGATATTATCATAGGTCAGCTTCATAGAGGTGTTGAAAAACTTGGAGAAAATGTAAATTGGCAACAATTTATACCTTACACAGATAGAATGGATTATATCGCAGCTATAAATGAAAATCATGCTTATGTGCTTGCAGCAGAAAAATTACTCGGAATAGAAGTGCCTGAAAAAGCTAAATGGATTAGAACAATGATGGCTGAACTTTCAAGGATAAACAGCCATCTACTTTGGCTTGGAACCTATGCACTTGACCTTGGTGCCCTCACAATGTTCTTATATACATTTAGAGAAAGAGAAAAAATTATGGATATTATAGAGGGTATTACAGGAGCAAGATTTACAATAAATTATTTCAGAATAGGTGGGGTATTTGCTGATTTACCTTATGGAGCATTAGATGCAATAGAGCATCTTATAAAAGATTTACCTCAAAGAATAAATGATTATGAAACATTACTTACAAGAAACAGAATATGGCTTAAAAGAAATAAAGATGTTTGTATAATCACAGAAGAAGATGTATATCAATATGGATTAACCGGTGCAGTAGCAAGAGGTTCAGGAGTTCCTTATGATGTTAGAAAACTTGATAAATATGATGCCTATGGAGAAGTTGAGTTTGATATACCGGTTGGAGAAGTAGGAGATTCTTATGATAGATACCTTGTAAGAATGGAAGAAATGAGACAAAGTATAAGAATAATAGAGCAATGTGTAGCAAAACTTAGAAAAATGTCTAAGAATGACCCTTATTTCTTCCAAACCCCTGATGAAAAAAAATTAAAAGTTACGATAGATGGTAGAGGTATGAAATTACCGGCAGGAGAAACTTATGCATCTTCCGATAACCCAAGGGGAGAGCTTGGATTTTATATTTATAACAAAAAAGATGGATTAAAAGCCCACAGAATGAGAATCCGTTCCGGAGCATTTTATAACCTTCAAGTATTTACAAAAGCAATCCTTGGAAGACCTATAGCAGATGCAATAACATTATTATCAACAATAGACCCTGTAGTAGGTGAAACTGATAGATAAGGAATTTAAGATGAAAGGCATTAACCTTCCCTTTTTAGAACATATAGGAGCTACTCTTGAAGAACTGAGCAAAGAAAAAGCAGTCCTTAGTTTAGACGTAAAAGAGTATCACTTGCAACACTTAGGATACGTGCATGGTGGTGTAATATCAAGCCTTGCTGACAATACAGGATGGTATGCAGTAATATCAAACCTTCCCGAGGATAAAACTGCAGTAACTATAGAGATAAAGATAAACTATCTAAAACCTGCTAAAAAGGGAATACTTAAAGCAATAGGAAAAGTCCTTAAATTAGGGAAAAAGGTAGCCTTTGCAGTGGTAGAGCTATATGCTGATAAAGAGTTAGTAGCTTACGCGACGGGAACTTACGCCATATTAGATTAAGATTTTGAATTTTATAGTAAACGTATTTCATAGGAGGAGGTTTTAAATATGGGTATAAAAAAAGTAGGAGCAAAGCCACAAACTTTAATTGAAAAAATATTTTTTATAGATTTTATGAAAGGTTTAAAAACAACAATAAAACATCTATTTAAAAAAACCATAACGGTAGATTTTCCTTATGAAGTTGTAACACCACCTGCAAGATTTAGAGGAGTGCATGGACTTAGAACAGTAGATGGAACTGAAAATGAAGAGTTTTATGATTGGGTAAAAAGATTAAAAATTAAGCCACCAGAAGTTGGGGAAACAAGATGTATTGCCTGTAAATTTTGCCAAGCTGCCTGCCCTGTGCCTGAATTATTTGATATTCAAGCTGAAAAATTAGATGTGCCTGAAGATCATCCTCATTATGGATTAAAAGTTATGACTGTGTTTAATATGGATTTATCAAAATGTACATTTTGCGGTTTATGCACACAGGCTTGTCCAACAGATTGCATTATAATGACAGATATATATGATTTGTCTGCTTACACAAGAAGAAATTGGGTTCTTGATAAAGATATGCTTACACAGATAGCTAATGATTTTGTTGCAAGAAGAGGAAAAGAAAAATTTGATGAAAAATCTGCATGGAGAGAAGACCAAAAATTATGGCCTGAGTATGACCAAACCAGACCTAGACTTTGGGATTTCAATATACCTACCCTTGGCCCAAATTATGCAGACCAAAAATGAAATTAACAGGCAAAAAAGAGTTAATTGAGATAATAAAGAAAAAGATAGAGGAAGAGGGGGCTATCTCTTTTAAAGATTTTATGGATATAGCCCTTTATTATCCGGATTTAGGATATTACACATCAGATAAAGAAAAAATTGGTGGATTTGGAGATTTTTTTACAAGCAGTGAAGTAGATAAAGCATTTGGACAACTACTTGCAAAACAATTTGCAGAAATCTTTTATAAAATAAATCCAAAAGAAAAATTTCAGATAGTAGAAATAGGAGCCGGAAAAGGCTATCTTGCTTATGATATACTTCAAACATTAAAAACAGAATATAATGAGATTTATCAAAAATCAGAGTATATCCTGATAGAAAAATCAAAATATCATATAAAAACACAAAAAGAGCTACTTAAAGATTTTGAGATAGCAAAATGGGTAGAAAGCTTGGAAAGTTTTGAAGATAACAGCATAGAAGGAGTAATTTTCTCAAATGAGCTATTTGATGCATTTTCTGTGCATATTGTAGAAAAACAAAACAATATTTTATATGAAATTTATATCAGTTTAAAAGATGATGAAGTTATTGAGATAAAAAAAGAGGCTTCAAAGAAAATAATAGATTATTTTAAAGAGTTAAATGTTGAGCTTCCGGAGGGAATAAGGGCAGAAGTTAATTTAATAGCAAAAGATTTTATACAACTAATTGGAAGAAAATTAAAAAAAGGTTTTGTAATAACAATAGATTATGGTTATCCTTCCAATGAGCTTTATAAAGAATACAGACCAAGAGGAACAATCCTTTGCTATCATAAACATAAATATTCTGAAAATTTTTATCAAAATGTAGGACTGCAAGATATAACATCCCATGTAAATTTTTCTGCTTTAAAATATTTTGGAGAAAAAGCCGGTCTAAATTTTGTTGCTTTTACAGACCAAGCACATTTTCTTATCAATCTTGGAATTATGGATATAATCGCACAGCTTCAAGAAAATGATGATTACAAATCTTATGAAAGAATTAACAGACTAAAAACCCTTGTATTACCAGGGGGAATGGGAGAAAAATTTAAGATACTTATTCAGGCAAAAAATGTAGCAGATATAGATTTAGAATCTGTTAAAATATTACCATATCTATCTCAGAGGTATAAAATTTGATTTCTTCTTTTGTTGTAGCAATATCATTATTATTAATTGCAACATTTTCTTTTTGGTATTCTTCAAAATTAACTCTTTTTAAAAAACCTTCCTTTTTTTATTCTTTTATTGTAGTTTTGATAAGTTTTGTAATGATGGGTATTACTAAAATTATTTTGTCTTCTTTGTATATTGCAATTTTCGTTTATTTTTTATTCCAGATAATAATTACAAATCTTTTATTTAAAGAAAACTTAAAAAAATCTATATTTACCGTTTTACTTGCTTTTGTGGTAACAATTATTATAGGGCTTCCTATACTCGTATTGGCAGGTATAGCTTTAACTTACCTTAAAATACCTATAAAATGATATAATATTTTTTCAAAATTATTTAAAGGAGGCATATTTTTAATGGGCGTTAAAATTGATATTAACAGCATTAAAAGAGACATGTTTATTCTTGTTGACAATCAACCATTTAGAGTAGTTGGATATGAACATGTAAAACCGGGAAAAGGACAGGCATTTGTTAGGGTTAAAGCAAAAAATATGAAAACAGGCAATGTTACAGAATTTACATTTAAATCTTCTGATTCTATTGAGCTTGCTGATTTTGAACAAAGATTTATGAATTATTCTTATGCTGATGGTTCTAACTACTATTTTATGGATACAAATACTTATGAAACTTTTGCGGTTCCGGCAGAACTTATGGAAGAAGAAGCAAAATTTTTAAAAGAAGGTATGCAAGTTGTGGTTTTCTTAGATAGAGGAAATCCTATCGGTATAGAGCTTCCAAAACATGAAGTTTATGAAGTTATAGAAACAGAACCGGGAGTAAAAGGTGATACTGCCACATCTGCAACCAAACCTGCAAAAATAGAAACCGGTGCAGTTATAAATGTTCCGTTATTTATAAATGTTGGAGATAAAATAAAGGTAGATACCCGCTCAGGAACATATATTGAAAGAGTTAAATAGGAGTTTGTTATGAATAATGAATTTATTTTTGAAATTATAGAAAGAATAAAAAGCTCCAATATTCAGGAAATAGAGATTATAGCCGGTGATTTTCAATTAAGGGTAAAACAGAATATAGCTCCAAAAGAAGTTCCGGTTCAGACTGCTAATATCCAGCAACCTGCAATACAACAACCTGTAATAACAGAAGAGAAAAAAGCAGAAGAGAAAAAATATCATGTTATAAAATCTCCATTGGTTGGGACTTTTTATAGAGCACCTGCTCCGGGAGCTCCTCCTTTTGTTGAAGAAGGGGATATGGTATCAAAAGGACAGGTTGTTTGTATAATAGAAGCCCTTAAAGTTATGAATGAAATAGAAAGCGATGTAGATGGAAAGGTTGTGAAAATATTGGTAGAAAACGGACAGCCGGTTGAATACGGACAGGAATTAATGTATATAGAGGTGTAAAATGCATAATATACTTATAACCGGTGGTGCAGGATTTATAGGTTCCAATTTGGCTTTAAAACTTCAAGAATTATATCCAAATAGTAAAATTGTAATCTTAGATGATTTTTCTTCTGCAAATTTTAAAAATTTAATTGGATTTAAAGGTATTGTTTTATCCTGTGATGTATCAACAGATGAGATATTTTTTAAATTAGAAGATTTTAAACCGGATGTTATATTCCATCTTGCTTCTATAACTGATACAACTGTCAAAGACCAAGAGTTAATGATGAGAAAAAATGTAGATGGATTTAGAAATATTCTTGATTATGCTTATGATAATGAATCCATAGTAGTTTATGCTTCTTCTGCATCTGTTTATGGAAATGTAAAAGAGCAAATTCCATTAAAAGAAGATAGGGAAAAACATCCTGAAAATATTTATGCATTTTCTAAGTATATTATGGATAATATTGCCGAAGATTTTTCTGAAAGAACAGCTTTAAAAGTAGTAGGTGTTAGATATTTTAATGTATACGGACCAAGAGAAGCCCATAAAGGTAAATTTGCAAGTATGATATACCAGCTTTATAAACAGATGAAAGAAGGCAAAAATCCGAGAATATTTAAATGGGGACAACAAAAAAGAGATTTTGTTTATGTAAAAGATGCAGTAGATGCTACAATCATCGCAGCTAAAGCTCCAAGGTCAACAGTTTACAATGTAGGAAGTGGAGAAGCCACATCTTTTAATGATATAATTAAATATCTCAATTTAGCCCTAGGCACAGATTTAGAACCGGAATATTTTGATTGTCCTTATGATTTTTATCAAGAATATACTCAGGCAGATATGACAAAAATAAAAGAAGAGCTTGGGTTTATTCCAAAATACAATATCCAAAAAGGAATAAAAGAATATGTGGATATATTAGAAGGTAGAATAAATGGGTAAAGTTATAAAAGTAAGAGTTCCTGCCACATCTGCCAATCTCGGAGCAGGTTTTGATACATTCGGTATAGCTCTTGATTTATATAATGAGTTTATCGTTGAAGAAGCAGAAGGAGTTTATATAGAAAGTTATCCGGAAAATAAATTTTTACAAAATCCGGAAAATAATCTTTATATTCAAGTGGTAAAAACACTTTGTGAAGCAGAAGGAAAAAAATTTAAAGGTGCAAAATTAAAACAGATAAATAATGTTCCTGTTGCAAGAGGTCTTGGAAGCAGTGCTACTGCAATAGTTGCAGGAATTGTAACTGCTTTTTATGTTCATAAAAAAGAACTTACAGATGAAGAATTTTTTAAATGGGCATACAGATTTGAGCCACATCCGGATAATTTGCTTCCTGCATGGAAAGGTGGATTTATAACTGCTTTAAAAACAGAAGAAAAAACTTATTATCAAAAGATTGATTTTCCAGAAGATTTAAAATTTATAGTAGCGATACCTGATTTTGAGCTTTCAACAGAAAAAGCAAGGTCAGTTCTTCCAAAAGAAATACCATTAAAAGATGGAATATTTAATTTACAAAGGGCATCTTTATTTCTTACATCTATAATAAATAAAAATTATGAGTTTCTTAAAGTTGCAATGGAAGATAGATTTCATCAACCTTATAGAAAATCTTTTATACCAAATTTTGATAAAGTTATCCAATATGCTTATCAAGCAGGTGCATTAGGTGTTTCTTTAAGTGGAGCCGGAAGTAGTATGGTAGCATTATCAGATAAAAATTTTGAAGAAATAGGAAAATCTATGGTTAAAGCATTTGAAGAAGCCGGTATAAATGCAGAATACAAAATATTAAATGTAGATAAAAAAGGAACAAAAATAGAGGAGATTTAAAAATGGAAGAAAATAAAGTTTTCAAACCAAGAGTTTTATTTATAAAAACACCTGACCCAAAAAGCTTTAATGAAAGTATAATAGAAGCATTATCTAAGTCATTATCTGCAAGAGGTTATGAAACAAAAACGGTAGAACCAACCCCTGAAAATATACAGCAAACAGTAGAAGAAATTATTGAGTTTAAACCACTTTTTAGCTTTGATATAAATCTTGATGGAATGATTTTTGCAGAAAGAGATAATGAGAAAAAACCATTTTGCGATATTTTAGGTAATATACATTTAACATGGTTTATAGATGACCCTATGATACATTTTACAAAATTAAAATCTGTGTTAAACTCAAATCAGATACTTTACCTTACAATAGATGTTGAACACGGACAATGGATTTCAAGTATAGGAAAAAATGTAGCATTTTTAGCTCCCGGAATAAATCCTTCCAAAATTCCACCGATGATGGAAAAAGATTTTGATATAGCTTTTATAGGTCCCATAACAGACCCTTCAATTATTGAGCAAAATTGGAGAGAAAGATTTGATGACACTCTTTTTGGCTTTGCAGTAGAACTTGGAAGATTAATTTATAGAAATCCAGATATTCCTATAAGATTTGCTTCCGGATATTTAATATCCCAATTTAATCCTCAGTTTCAAGAAGCAATATATAACTTCCAAAGACAAAATGAAGATGATTTTATGAATTTACTTGTAGAAATTGGCTTATATGCTATGAATTTAAGAAGATGGAATATCATTGATAATATAGATAATTTTGAAGTTAGTATCTTAGGACAGGTGATAGGAGAAACTAAAGAAAATATAGTTATCTATGAAGATATACAAACCCAGCAAGAGATAATAAATTTCTTATCAAGGACAAAAATATCCCTTTTAAGCCAACCGCCTTTCTTACCTTCCGGACTTGGATTTACGGTTTTTGATAGTGTAGCTACCGGAGCTTTAACTTTTGTAGAAGAAAGATTATCTTCAAAAGCATTCTTTACACCGGATGAAGAAATAATCACCTATCACCCAATGGATTTTATAGAGATAGAAGGAAAGTTATATCAATATTTAGAAGAAGATGTTAAAAGAAGAGAAGAGATAGCAAAAGCAGGCAGAGAAAGAGCATTCAGAGAACATACCCTTTATAATAGGGGAGAGTTATTGGCAAATATAATGGATGATATTATAAAAAGGTCTCTGCAGGAAGAAGAAAATAAACCGGAGGAAAATAATTGAAAAAAAGAGCCTTAATCTCTGTATCTGATAAAACGGATTTAGATTTTTTTGCAAAAGAGTTATATGCACTGGGTTATGAAATAATATCATCTTCCGGAACAGCTAAATATATAAAATCAATGGGAATACCGGTTTTAGAAGTTTCTGAAATAACCGGTTTTCCGGAAATATTAGATGGAAGGGTAAAAACATTACATCCTAAAATACACGGTGGAATTCTTGCAATAAGAGACAATGAAAAACATATAAAACAACTTGAAGAAAACGATATAACACCAATAGATATAGTAGCAATCAATCTTTATCCATTTGAAGCGACATTAAAAAAAGGAGCAGATTTAGATGAGCTTATTGAAAATATAGATATAGGCGGACCGGCTCTTGTTAGAGCTTCTGCCAAAAATTATAAATTTGTAGCAATAATTGTTGACCCAAAAGATTATAAAATAGTAATAGAAGAACTTAAAAATAACAGCGAAATATCTATCCAAACAAAGAAAAAACTTGCGTTAAAAGCTTTTAGACATACTGCTATTTACGATAGTATTATATCCAATGTATTAAATGAAAAATTTGAGATAAATGAAAAATTTCCGGAAGAATTAACCATTCCGGTAAGAAAAAAACAAACCCTAAGATATGGTGAAAATCCACATCAAGAAGCGGCTTTATATATCTCACCAATAGAAGATAGATTTAGCATAGCCGGTGCAGAAATTTTACAAGGAAAAGAGATGTCCTATAATAATTATTTGGATGTAGAATCTGCTGTATCTCTCATTAAAGAATTTGAAGAAATTGCAGCTGTTATAGTCAAGCATAATAATCCCTGTGGAGTTGCTATCGCAGATAATATAGTTGATGCTTATAAAATAGCATTTTCAAGAGACCCTAAATCAGCATTCGGTGGTATAGTTGCATTAAATAGAAAAGTAGATTTAGAATTATCAAAAGCTTTAACTGAAACATTTTTAGAAGTTGTGATAGCACCAGATTATACAGAAGAAGCATTAGAGATATTAAAAAGTAAGAAAAATTTAAGGGTAGTTAAGATTAATAATTTCTTTGAAGAAGATAAAGGCTTAGATTATAGAAGAATTTCCGGAGGATTATTATTACAGGATAAAGATAAGCAGTTATATAAAGAGTTGCAGATAGTTACAGAAAGAAAACCTACCGAAAAAGAACTTGAAGATTTAATATTTGCCTTTAAAGTTGTAAAACATGTAAAATCAAATTCGGTAGTAATAGCAAAAGATAAAAAAACCCTTGGGATAGGAGCAGGACAAACTTCAAGAGTAGATAGTTTAGAAACTGCAATAAAAAAAGCTCAGGAGTTTGGCTTTGATTTAGAAGGTTCTGTCCTTGCATCAGAAGCATTTTTCCCTTTCAGAGATAGTATAGATTATGCAGCAAAATACGGAATAAAAGCAGTAATACAGCCTGGAGGCTCAATAAGGGATAAAGAAGTAATACAAGCTTGTAATGAACATAATATAGCAATGATTTTTACCAATATGAGGCATTTTAAACATTAATAAAACAGTGTTTTAAAAAGTTGCAAAATTTTTAAATATGTTGTATCTTAGATTAATAAATTTTAATAAAGAGGAAGGAATATGACTGGGACAGGTTATTTAGGATTAGCAGTATTTTTTATAGTGGCTACTGCCATAGGGGTAGTTTTGCTTGTTTTAAATAGATTACTTGCTCCAAAAACTCCTGAGCCTTTGGAAGGCTATCCTTATGAATGTGGTGTTCCTCTTTATGATAAAACTGCCAGAACAACCATAGACCAAAAATATTATCTTCTTGGACTGCTACTTGTTTTATTTGACCTTGAATCTGCTTTTGTATTTCCTTGGGCTGTAGTATTTAGAGAAATAGCTCAGGTCAATGTAGGATTTATATTTACAGAGATGTTTTTATTCTTATTTATATTAATTCTCGGTTATATTTATGCCTGGAAAAAAGGAGCATTAAAATGGCAGTGATTAATAATAGCGGAATAATTTTAACAACAGTAGAAGAAGTTTTAAGCTGGGGAAGAAAAAACTCTCTCTGGCCTGTTTCCATAGGGCTTGCATGCTGTGCTATTGAGATGATGCATACAGCCGCTTCCAGATTTGATACAGATAGACTTGGAATTATTTTTAGAGGTTCTCCAAGACAGTCTGATGTTTTAATAGTAGCCGGAACAGTTGTAAATAAAGTGGCTCCTATGTTAAAGCTTATATATGAGCAGATGCCAGACCCTAAATGGGTTATATCTATGGGTGGATGTGCTTCTGCAGGCGGACCATTCCCAACTTATTCTACACTTCAAGGAGTAGATAGAATTATTCCGGTTGATGTATATATTCCTGGATGTCCTCCAACACCACAAGCATTGCTTTGGGGAATTATGCAACTTCAGAAAAAGATAAAAGCAAAACAAGAAGGAAAAGAACTTAAAGAAATTCCTGCAAGAGTTCCTACTGCTTCCTTCCCTATACAAAAATAAAGAGGTAAAATATTGCCTTGGTTAGATACAGAAAAAGCGGAAAAGTTAAAAATGGCTTTTCCGCATATTCAAATTCAAAAAAATAAAGATATTGTTTCCATTATTTCAAATCAAGATAATATAATTTCGGTTCTTAAATTCTTAAAAGAAGATAAAGATTTCCAATTTAAAATGTTTATAGATATGACTGCTGTTGATTATCTATTAAATAATCCAAGATTTGAGATAGTTATTATTCTTTATTCTCCTTTATTAAATCAAAGGGTTATTGTAAAAAGTTTTGTAAAAGGAGAAAGTTTTCCCTCTTTAACATCTCTCTGGAAAGGTGCTAAATGGGCTGAAAGAGAGATATATGATATGTTCGGTATAAAATTTGAAGGGCATGAGAATCTTGTTAGAATATTTTTATGGGAAGGATATCCTTATCATCCACTTAGAAAAGATTTTCCTAAGGAAGGTATTCAGGATACATATCTTCCATCTTTAAATGAAAGAGAAAATATACCATCCCATGATTACTCTCCATATCATACTGCTATTCCTACTTTGGAAGATTTAGAAAGAACACAAAAAGCAAGAATGCCAAAAAAACAATCCCAGATAGTTTTAAACTGGGGACCTCTTCATCCAGGAACCCATGGAACTATATGGTTTTTATTTGATTTAGAAGGGGAGGTTGTCCAGCATTGTGATATTATTATTGGACAACTCCATAGGGGAATAGAAAAACTTGCAGAAGATATAACATATACCCAGATAATACCTTATACAGATAGAATGGATTATATATCTGCTATATGTAGTAATGTTGTTTATGTTAATGCTGTTGAAAAACTTCTTGGCGTAGAGGTGCCGGAAAAAGCTAAATGGATTAGAACAATGTTATTTGAACTGCAGAGAATAAATAGCCACCTTTTATGGCTTGGAACGACTGCCCTTGATATAGGTGCCCTCACAATGTTTTTATATACATTTAGAGAAAGAGAAAAAATTATGGATATTATAGAAGGAATTGCAGGAATAAGGCTTAATTCTTCATTTATAAGAATAGGGGGAGTAAGATATGATTTGCCGGAAGGAGCATTGGATGTTATTAAGCATTTTATAAAAGATTTTCCTCAGAGAATAAAAGATTATGAAGATTTACTTACAAAAAATAGAATATGGATAAGAAGAAATAAAGATATAGGTATAGTTTCGGAGGAAGATGTTTACCAATATGGATTAACAGGTGTAATGGCAAGGTCTGCCGGTGTTGCTTACGACCTTAGAGCAATAGAGCCGATAGATGCATATCCTTATGTAGATTTTGAAATACCCTTAGGAAAAGTTGGAGATGCTTATGATAGGTATCTAATAAGAATGGAAGAGATGAAACAAAGTTTAAATATAGTAAAACAATGTGTTGAAAAACTTGAAAAATTGAAAAATGATAAATATATAGCAACAGAAAATCCTTATGTTCTTCCAACATTACAAGAAACATTTTTATCAATAGAAGCGATGGTTAAAGATTTTAATCTAAGGATATACGGAGAACAAGCTCCGGAAGGTGAAGTATATCTTTCCGGAGAAAATCCAAGGGGAGAACTTGGATTTTACATAATCTCAAAAGGAGAAGGAAAACCTTATAGATTAAGAATTCGCTCCGGAGCATTTTATAATCTTCAAATATTTCCAGAATTAATAAAAGGAAGAACTGTAGCAGATGCAGTAGCCTTACTTGGTAGTATAGACCCTGTTGTTGGGGAAACAGATAGATAATTAAGTTATTATAAAAACTTTTTATTTTTAAAATATGTTAAAAATAAATAAAACAGTGTTTAATTTTTTTAATATTTGTGGTAATATAGTTTAAAGAAAATACAAAAGAAGAGGTTGCTATGGAGTTAGTAGGATTATTGATAAGTTTGACGGTAAAATCTGTTATTTTCATAGTAGGAATGTTCCTATTATCAGCATACCTTACTCTTATTGAAAGGAAATTTGCAGGACATGTCCAGCAAAGACCAGGACCTTTACATGTTGGTTATCATGGCTTACTACAACCTATAGCAGATGCTCTTAAAGTTTTAACAAAAGAAGATTTAGTTCCATCCTCTGTAGATAAAGTTTTATTTTATTTAGCTTCTTTACTTGCATTTGTTCCGGCAATTATGATACTTGCCGTTGTGCCTTTTGGAAATGAGTTTGAAATTTTCGGAATAAAAATAGCTCCTTATATAACCGATTTAAATATAGGTTTAATACTTGCCCTTGCTTTTGGTAGCATTAGTATATACGGAGTAATATTTGCAGGTTGGGCTTCTAATAGTAAATATCCTATGATTGGTGGGCTTAGAAAAGCAGCAGTTTTAATAGGTTATGAGGTGGCTCTCGGTTTTGCTATGGTTGGCCCTATAATGCTTGCCGGTTCTTTTTCTCTAAAAGAGATTGTCAATGCTCAGGAAGGATTTTTTGGTGCTTTTATATGGTATCAACCTATTGCATTTATAGTTATACTTTTTGCAATCCTTGCAGAAACAGGAAGAACTCCTTTTGATGTTCAGGAAGCAGAAGCAGAGCTTGTTTCCGGATACAATACAGAATATTCCGGAATGAAATTTGGATTATTCCCGCTTGCAGAATGGTATATAGGAACATTTTTATTAAGTGCTATTGCAGTAATACTATTTTTCGGAGGATGGAGAGGACCTGAAATTTTTGGACCATTCTCAGGATTTATTTGGTTTTTCCTTAAAATAGCAATGATGTTTATGTTCTTCTTATGGGTTCATTGGACATTGCCAAGATATAGAGTTGACCAGATTACAGAGATAGCCTGGAAAGTTATGCTTCCGTTATCTTTATTGAATATATTCATTACTGCAATAGAAATTATGATAATAGGGTAAAAAATGGTTAAAGTTAAGTATGTAGAAAGACCTAATCTAACTATATTAGAAAGGATATTTTTCTTAGATTTTATAAAAGGTCTAAAGGTTACATTTAAAAATCTTATAAAGAAAACTATTACTACAAAATATCCTTATGAAAAATTAACTCCACCTAAAAGATTTAGAGGTGCCCATGCCCATAGGATAAAAAATGGAAACGAACCACCTTCTTTTTCTGTCCTTGAAAAATTTATGGATATAAATACCGGAGAAAGTAGATGTGTTGCCTGTTATATGTGTCAGCAAGCCTGCCCTGTGCCTTCTTTATTTAAGATAGAGGCAGTTCAACTTCCAAATGGAAAAAAGAAAGTAGTTAGATTTGATATGAATTTATTAAATTGTTTATTTTGTGGATTATGTGTAGATGCCTGTCCTGTTGATTGTATAATTATGACAGATATATATGAGCTTGCAGATTATCAAAGAAAAAATTGTGTTATTCATAAAGATGATATGTCTGAAAGAGGTAGAGATTACGATTTAAGAAGAAAAAATGAGCCTGATAGAATATGGATAGATGATGAAGAAAGAAAAAAACTTTGGGGGCATATAGAATGGAGCTAAATAACATTGCTTTCTGGGTATTATCATTTATAGCAGTTATATCTGCTATTGGAGTGGTATTTTTTAAAAATATAGTTCATGCAGTATTATCTTTAATATCTACTTTAATTGCTATCTCAGGGCTATTTTTCAATATCGGTGCTGATTTGATAGGTGCTTTGCAGATATTAATTTATGCTGTTGCAATAGTTGTATTTTATGTTTTAGTTATATCTACCGTTCCGGAGTTTAAAGGAAAATCTGTTGATGGAAAATATACACTTTTATCATTACCTTTTGGGTTTTTGTTATTTCTTGAGCTTGCTTATGTTTCAGTTTATGGAGCATTTAAATCTGCAACAGGTGCATTTTCTCCTAATATTATTCAGCAAATAGGAAATCCTAAGGCTGTTGCTACTATGTTATTTACAAAATATTTATTCCCATTTGAAGTTGCCTCTCTTATATTACTTGTTGCTATGATTGGTGCTATTATACTTGGAAGAAAAGAACAGGTAGAGGAGGAGTAATATGGTTCCCTATGAATACTATGTAGCCCTAAGTGGTCTTTTGATGGTGCTTGGTTTAATCGGTGTTATTGTTAGAAGAAATATTATTGCAATGCTAATATCAACAGAACTTATGCTTAATGCTGTAAATATAGCTTTTGTGGCTTTTGATATGAAATTACATGATGTTGCCGGACAGGTTTTTGTTTTCTTTATCTTAACAATAGCAGCAGCTGAAGCAGCAGTAGGTCTTGGCTTAATAATGGCTATATACAGAATGAAGAAAGATGTTGATGTTGAAAAAATATCAGAGTTGAGAGGTTAGGGCTATGGAGTATTTATGGATTATACCTTTTTCGCCTTTAATTGCATTCATCATTATTGGCTTATTTGGTTATAAATTTTTAAAAGAGCCTTTATCAGGTATTGTTGCAGTTGTAGGTGTAGCCATATCTGCTATTACATCTTTAATTGGATTTATAGATGTTGCCAAAACCGGAAATCATTATGATTTAAAATTATTTACTTGGATGTCAATCGGTAATTATGATATATCAGTTAGTTTATTCTGGGATCCTTTATCTGCATTGATGACCTGTGTTGTTACCTGTGTATCTACTTTTATATTTATATTCGCAACCGGTTATATGAAAGGAGATCCTTCTTATCCAAGATTTTTTGCTTATCTATCTTTATTCGTTTTTGCAATGTTAATGCTCACACTTGCAGATAATTTAGTTCAGCTATTTTTCGGATGGGAAGGAGTTGGTCTTGCTTCATATCTGCTTATAGGTTTTTGGCATTATAAAAAATCTGCTGCCAATGCGGCAATGGAAGCTTTTGTTGTAAACAGGGTAGGTGATTGGTTATTCTTACTTGGGGTTCTTCTTGCATTTGTTACTTTTGGAACATTAGATTATTTAGATATGTTTAACAAAATTCCTGAGGTAAGCTATCCTGTAATTACTGCAATTGCACTTTTATTATTCGGTGGTGCAGTCGGTAAATCTGCTCAGATACCATTACATATCTGGCTTCCTAATGCGATGGAAGGCCCAACACCGGTTTCAGCTTTAATCCACGCAGCTACAATGGTTGCTGCCGGTGTTTATATGGTTGCAAGGGTAATGCCTATATTTGCTGCATCAGAAATAGCTTTAGATACTGTTTTATTCATAGGCACAATATCTGCATTCTTAGCAGCAACAATGGGATTAGTTCAAAATGATATAAAGAGAATTATTGCATATTCTACATTATCTCAGCTTGGATATATGTTTGCAGCAGAAGGACTTGGATTATTCTCAGAAGGAATGTTCCATTTAACTTCCCACGCAGTATTTAAAGCATTATTATTCCTTGGCTCAGGTAGTGTTTTAATTGCTTTACATCACTTATTAGATGTTCAAAAAATGGGGCAGATTGGAAGAGCTATGCCTATAACAATGGGAACATTCTTGATTGGTTCTTTATCTCTTGCAGGCATTCCCCCTCTTGTAGGATTCTTCAGTAAAGACCCTATTATAGAAGGTGCTTTTGAGATTAATAAATTCGTATGGCTTTTACTTTGGGGTGGTGCATTTATGACTGCATTTTATATATTCAGATTATTCTTCTTAACATTCTTTAGCACAGACAGATTAGATCCTCATATAAGAGAGCATGTTCACGAATCTCCACCAAATATGACAATACCTTTGATAGTTCTTGCTTCTGCTACAGTAATACTTGGATTTTTCAGAGAGTTCTTTATTAATTTCTTAAGACCTTCCCTTGACCCTTCAAATATGAAATTTTTATCAGAAAAAACAAGGGTTATAGTTGAAGAAGGACTATCAAGAGCCCACAATGTTCATATAGAAGCAAATGCTTTTGAATTTTTAATCCATTCATTAACTTCGGGACTTGGAATATTAATATTACTTACTGCACTTTCCGGTATTTTCTTAGCTTATTTGATGTATCAAGCAAGAAAGATAGACCCTGTTTATGTTGCAAATACATTTAAGCCTATATATATAACCCTTTATAACAGATGGTTCTTTGATTATATCTATTACATGATATTTGTTTATGGATATTATAATCTTTCTAAAATAATGTGGAAAGTAGGAGATAGATTTATTATAGAAGGAATAGTAAATGGCTCTGCTACTTTATCGGTATTTTCAGGTGATATATTAAGAAAAACTCAAACCGGTAGAATATCTGCTTATGTTCTACAAATGCTTATAGGTATATTTGTATTTCTTACTTTATTTTTATTCTTGAGACAAGGGGGCTGAAAGATGGAGTTTCAGACATTTAGTTTTCCGATAATATCGGTATCTATAATTATTCCGATTATTGCTGCTGTTTTACTGTTTTTCTTAAATGAAAAAATGGCAAAACCTATAAGTATTATCAGTTCCATAATTGTTTTTATAATATCCTCTTATATGCTACTTAATTATGATTATAGTAGTTATAAAATTCAGTTTTATGAAAAATATCCATGGATACCACAATTTGGAATAAGCTATGAAGTTGGAGTAGATGCTCTTAGTTTAACAATGGTATGGCTTACTGCTTTATCTTTTGTGGTAGCTTTTGTTTGGAGCACAAATATAAATAAAAGAATAAAGGAATATTTTATTGCATTCCTACTGCTTGAAGCTGCCTGTATAGGTGTTTTTGTTGCTTGGGATTTGGTAGCTTTTTATCTGTTCTGGGAAGCTATGCTTATTCCTATGTTTTTGATTATTGGAGTATGGGGTTATCAAGATAGATTATATGCTGCAACCAAATTCTTTATATATACATTTTTCGGTTCTCTTTTCTTACTAATTGGAGTAATCGGAATGTATATTTATAATTATTTACATAATGATGTTTTATCAACAAGTTATTTTGATTTATTAAAACTACAACTTCCTCATAATCTTGAAGTAATATTTTTCTTACTTCTTGCCCTTGGGTTTGCAGTTAAAGTTCCGATGTGGCCATTTCATACATGGCTTCCGGATGCTCACGTGCAGGCTCCTACTGCCGGTTCTGTAATCCTTGCAGCTGTATTACTAAAAATGGGAACTTATGGTTTTGTAAGATTTAATCTTCCATGGTTTCCTGAAGCTTCAAAAGAATTTGTTCCGGTTATGTTTGCCCTTGGTGTAATTGCTATTATATATACTGCTGCTATGGCTTTAGCCCAAACCCATATAAAAAGATTAATTGCTTATTCTTCCGTTTCTCATATGGGATTTGTCACTATCGGGACATTTGCCCTTAATGTTGAAGGAGTAAACGGTGCCATTATAACAATGATTTCCCACGGTTTGACATCAGCAGCATTGTTCCTTGCTGCTGGATTTATTTATGAAAGAGCCCATTCTTATGAAATGAAAGATTTAGGCGGCATGGCAAGATTTGTGCCTGTATTTGCAACTTTATTTATGATTTCTGCAATGGCTTCTGCCGGTTTACCTGGATTATCCGGATTTGTAGGTGAATTTTTAGCTTTACTTGGAACATTTAAAGTAAGTATATTGGCAGCTGCATTGGCAGGACTTAGCTTAATTGTAGGTGCAGCATATACATTATGGCTTTATAAGAAAACAATGTTTGAGGAAGAAGCTATTACAGAAGAGAAAAAATCCTACTGGGAAAAAATATCAGATTTAAATAAAGCAGAACTTTTATCTTTCTTACCGCTTGTGATATTTATGTTTGTTATCGGAATATACCCAAAATGGTGGATAGATTTAATAAAAACAACATCAGAATTTGTTCTTTCTAAGGTAATAGGAGGGTAGCGATGAATATCATTCAACAGGTTGTTGCAGGATTAGGAGTTCCTAATTTTTATCTTTTAATACCTGAAATAATAGTTCTTACTACAGCTATAATTGTATTTGTTTTAGAATTATTTACTAAAAATAAAAGCTTGCTTAATTTCTTAACTATAATAGGCTTATCTGTAGCATTTATATCTATCTTTTTTATACAAGAAGGTGGAATAACCTTATACGGATTATATATTGTTGATACATTTTCTCTTGCTTTTAAATTATTTTTAATATTTTCAACTATTGCTATACTTTTAACAATGGATAGTTATCTTAATGCTAAGAAAACCCATTATGGTGAGTTTTATTATCTTATAACTTTTGCCCTCCTTGGAATGATGATAATGGTTTCTTCTCCTAATCTTGTAACATTTTATATAGGTTTAGAGCTTATGTCTGTAAGCTTATATATTCTGATTGGTATGTGGAGAAAAGATTATAAATCAAAAGAAGGTGCATTTAAATATTTAGTGATTGGTGGAACCGGTACTGCTATAATTAGTTATGGTATAGCATTAATATATGGAAAAACAGGTTCTTTTGATTTTTCAACAATTGCATATAGTATAGGAAATCAAGCTGATATAGCTACACTTGCAGGACTTGGAATATTAATCCTTGGACTTGCATTAAAAGCTTCTGCTGTTCCTTTACATTTCTGGACACCGGATGCTTACGAAGCAGCACCTACTCCTATTACTGCATTTTTAGCCGGTGTTTCAAAAGTTGCTACTTATGCAGTGCTTCTTAGGGTAATGGTTGAGGCATTTCCTTTTATAGGAAATTACTGGGGATATGCATGGGGTATATTAGCTGCTGCTTCTATGATAGTAGGTAATTCTATAGCTTTAAGACAGAAAAGTGTTAAAAGAATGCTTGCATACTCTTCTATTGCCCATACCGGATATATAACTGCTGCTATTGCTGCTCCTACTATGGTAGGATTTTCTGCATTAATATTTTATTCAATTGTTTATCTTTTTATGACTATAGGTGCGTTTATATTACTTTCTGCATTAGAAAAAAATGAAGGATGGAATAATACATTTGATGATTTTAAAGGATTAGCAAAAAAACATCCTATGATTGCTTTATTTATGCTTATATATATGTTCTCAATGCTTGGAATACCTCCTACGGTTGGATTTATGGGTAAATTTGGAGTGTTTATTGCTCTCATAGGAAGCAATCTTTGGTGGCTTGCAGTAGTTCTTGTTATTATGAGTATTATATCTGCCGGATATTATTTAAAAGTTGTATCTAATATGTATATGCATGAACCTGAAAATACAAATAAATATAGAATAACAATTTTTGAAGGATTGACGGTAGCATTCTTTGCAGTTTTAGTTCTTTTCCTTGGTATATATCCTACTATCTTTTGGGAAATTTCAAATACTTTAAGTTCGGTTTTAATATTTAATGTGAGTTTGAGGTAAGTAATATCGTGGGAGGAGGGCTTTTATATATCTTGTCTTCCCCTGCCGGGGGAGGCAAGACCACAATTGCTAATATTCTTTTGTCAAAAATAGAAAATCTTAAAAGAGTAATTACTTACACAACAAGAGAAAAAAGACCAAACGAAATAGATGGTGTTGATTATTATTTTGTTGGAAAAGATAAATTTGAGAAACTTATAAAAGAAAATGCCTTCTTAGAATATGCAATAGTCCATGGTAATTATTATGGCACACCGAAAAAAGAAACCTTAGAGCTATTAAGAAAAGGTTATGATTTACTTTTAGTGATAGATGTTCAAGGTTATTTGCAAATAAAACAAAATTTTAAAGAAGCAGTAGGTATATTTATACTTCCACCATCTATTAATGAACTTATAAACAGAATGAAGAAAAGGGGAGAAACAGAAGAAGAGATAAATAAAAGATTAAAAACTGCTGAAAAAGAGATACCACAATGGAAAAATTATGATTATATCATCATAAATGAAAATTTAGATGATGCAGTAGAAAAAGCTAAATCAATAATAATATCAAATAGATTAAAAACAGATAGATTTGATATTAGCAATATAAAAGATGAAAAATTAAAAATATTAATGCAAAATATGATATAATTATAATTTACACAATCAGTTGGAGGTGTATTTAATTTGAATAAAAGACCACCGATAGAAAAAGCTTTAACAAAAGTTAATAATAGATATGAACTTGTCCATGCAGCTGCAAAACTTGCAAAAGAGATGCATGAAAGAGGAACAGAATACACAACAGAAGAAGGTATTCCTTTAAAAAAGACAGTAATAGCTATAGAAGAGATAGCTGAAGGTAAAGCAAAAATAGTTAGAGAGTAATAATTTTTTCAATCTTTAAAATATTTTTCATATCTGTATCTGAATTCTCTAAATGTTAGACCGAGGATTTGGGCTGATTTTGTTTTGTTTTTTCTGGTTTTTTCATATACATATTTTATAATTGATTTTTCTATATTATCCATAACTTCTTTTAGATTTAATTCTTCCGGAAATAATTTTATTTCAAAATCTGCTTTCGGGTCATCTATAAAGATAGAGTTTTTATTTATTGGTTTTATATATTCTACCGGTTTTAGTTCATCTCCCTCTGCCAATATTACTGCTTTTTCAATAATATTTTTAAGTTCTCTTACATTACCTTTTAGCTCTAAACTCTTTACATAATCTATAAAGTCCGGATTTATTTTTGTTATATTTTTATTATATTTTTTGTTTATCTCTTTTAGAAGCTGAGAAATTAAAATCGGTATATCTTCTTTTCTTTTTCTAAGTGGTGGCAACTGGATATGTATTGTTGATAATCTATAATATAAATCTTCTCTAAAATTGCCTTTTTCTATCTCTTGTTTTAAATCTTTGTTTGTAGCAGATATTATCCTGACATCTACCTCTATCTCTTTTGTTGTTCCAAGAGGTCTTATTTTTCTTTCTTCTAAGAATCTAAGCAGTTTTGCTTGAAGTGGTAGTGGCATTTCTGCTATCTCATCTAAGAATAATGTTCCGCCGTCTGCTTCTTCTATTAATCCTATTTTATCTTTTTCTGCACCGGTAAATGCTCCTTTTTTATATCCAAATAGTTCTGACTCCAAGAGTTCAGAAGGGATAGCAGCACAATTTACTGCTACAAAAGGTTTATCTTTTCTATTGCTGTATTTATGGATAACTCTTGCTGTCACTTCTTTTCCTGTTCCTGTTTCTCCGGTTATGAGTATATTTATATCATAAGGGGCTACTTTTTTTATAGTTTCTCTTAATAATCTTATTGCTGTTGAATTTCCTACTAAAAAATTTTCTTCTTCATCTTCTGATAAAAGATTTTGAATATTTATTTTTTCTTTTACTTTTTTTATAAATTTTTTTATATCATTTATATCAAAAGGTTTGGATATATAATCATAAGCTCCTCTTTTTAGGGCTTCTACTGCCGTATCCGGTGAAGCAAAAGCAGTAATCATAACAATAAGAATATCATTATTTTTTTGTTTTAATCTATGGATTATATCTATACCGGAGCCATCAGGGAGCCTAAGGTCAATAAATGCTATATCATATATTTTATCTTCCACTTCTTTTAAAGAATAGGCAACATCTACATCAAATCCTTCTTTTTTAAGCAAAATGGATAATATTTCCACAATATTTTTTTCATCATCAAGTATCAATGTTTTCATTGTTTACCTCTAAGGTTATTATAAATTTAGCACCACCAAGATTTTGGCTTTTTTCTATGCTAATATCTCCATTATTATTTATGGCTATATTTTTTGCAATTGCAAGTCCAAGTCCGGTTCCTTTTGGATTTTTTGAAAAAAATGGCTCAAATACTTTATCTTTTATCTCATCATCTACTCCAACTCCATCATCTTCTACTATTATATACAAAAATTTATCTTGTTTATAAACATTTATAATTATATTTTCTTTTGCCCATTCACAAGCATTTTTTATAATATTGCCTATCATATATTCAAAACTTTTTTTATTAAAATTTATAGATTTTTGCTGAATATTTAACTTTATATTTTTTTGACAGCTTAATGTAAAATTTTTTATAATTTCTTCTATATTTATTTTTTCTTTTTCTTCACTTCTTGGCATAGATAAAATAATAAAATCTTTGATAAGATTGTCTAATCTTTTTGTTTCATTATAAATGATATCTATCAATAAATCATTTTTTTCTCCTTCTTTTAAGAGCTGTGAAGCACCGCTTATAGATGCAAGGGGATTTCTTATCTCATGGGCTAAGTATCCAGCTACTTCATAAAGTTTTTTATAAAAATCTTTTTCTTTTTTTAATTTTTCAAACTTTTCTATCTCTTTTTCTTGATTTTCCAATTTATTATGAAGGTTTAAACCGGCTAAGGTAATCATAAAAAAAGAAAAACCATTTAGAAATATCTCAATAATAGAGATATCTTCATAAAAAATTTTAACAGATAAAAAAGAGATAAAAGAAACTAAGCAAACAATAAAAGATGATTTTTTTCCTGAAAGTAAAGAGTAAAAAAATATAGGGAAAAGATATAAAATTGAGATATAAGGAGTAATTCCAATTGTAAAATAAAAAAATGCGGTAAGAAAAACTATATCAAGTAAAAATTCTAATGTATTTAACTGATTATAAAAAAATAATGCAATAGAGCTTAAAAAATATAAGGAAAGTATTAAAATGGATATATGGATTGATTGGGTTATTGAAAGATATATAAAAAGTAAAATCAAAAATGAAAAAGAGAAGGCAATTCTTCCTATCCGGTATCCGTAAAATATTTTTTCAAAAACCATAAATTCATTTTACCACAATCTTTTGTTAAGAAAATTTAATACAATCTTCATATTCTTTTAACATTCGTCTGTTATAGTTTTTACATAAAAAATTTATTTATGGAGGTATGTTATGAAAAAGAAAGTTTTAGTAGCAGCATTACTTTCAAGTTTTGCAGTGGCATCTGCACAGGAAGTAGAAAACCCTATCCTTAAAAAACTTGTGGAAAAGGGTATTCTTTCGGCAGAAGAGGCTGCTCAAATTGATGAGCAATTAGCAAATGAAGAGGCGGAAAAGGCAAAGTATGAGGCTGAAATTGACAAAAGAGCAATGGAAGCAACTGAGAAAATTAAAAAACTTGACAAAAAATTTGCAAACATTCCAACAATTGCCGGTGCATTCAAAAAGATAAAGTTTGAAGGTTTAGATTATATCGGTTATACTTATACTTCAAGAAAAAAGCAATATACAGGTAAAAATGATTCCGGAGATTTTGAGTTAAGAAGAGCTTACTTTACTACAATGGCATATCTAAATGATAAGGATTATGCAAGATTAACTCTTGATGTTTCAAATGATTACAATAGTAAACCTGATAGTAATAACAACAATTACTTAAAAGCTGATAATACTCAAAGCATAAAAATGAAAGTAAAATATGCATATCTGTATAAAGATATCTCAGATATAATACCATTTACAGGATTTGAAGTTGGTATAGTTCATACTCCATGGATAGATTATGAAGAGCATTCAGGTTGGTTGTATCGTTCTGTAGATAAAACCTTCTACGAGTCAGGTGATGGTGCCGGAATGCTTCCTTCTGCAGATGCAGGTCTTGAGTTTAAAACTAAAACTCCATACATAACTGCAGAATACGGAGTATTTAACGGTGAAGGTTATGACAAAATAAATACAAGTTCATCAAAAAGCTCCGGTTTTCATAACTCCTTAGAAGGTAGATTAACATATCATATTTTCGGAAATGGAGATAAAAAATTAAAACCTGAAAAAGATACTTATGCAAATATTTCTTTACACCTAATGAGTGATTTTGGATATAATGATTATTATACTTCTCATAATAACTTAAATGCTTACCATATTCATGCAGTATATAACAATCCTATGTTCCTAATAGCTGCTCAATATTTAAAAACAGATTATAATAATAAAGATGCAAAAATGGGAGATGGATATTCTGTAAATGCAGAAGTTAGACCAATACAAGACTGGTCTGTATTTGCAAGATATGACCACTGGGAACCTGAAAAGAAACAAGGAACTGCTACTGCTTACTGGGATAAAAGAGATGTTTATTATGCAGGTGTAGCTTGGAGTATGAATAAATATATAAAATGGATAGCTAACGTTGCTTATGCTGATTATAAAGGTGCTAATGACCCTGCTAAGGCTGACAAATCTGCTGATTATAAAGATTATACAAAATATATGATTACTGCTGAAGTAAAATGGTAAATATTTGAAAAGGGAAGGGGAGAGGGAGTTTAATTTAAAAAAAATCTTTGAAGGAGGTATTTAAGTGATGAAAACTTTAAAAAATTTAGGTTTGGCTGCTTTGACAGTTAGTTCTGCAGTTGTTTTTACAGTATCTGCTGCTGAGATGATAAATGGTGCAGGTGCTACATTCCCTTATCCGTTATATGCTGCATGGGCTGATGCTTATTACAAAAAAACCGGTATAAAATTAAATTACCAATCTATCGGCTCCGGTGGTGGAGTTAGACAGATAGTAGAAAGAACAGTAGATTTTGGAGCTTCTGATGATGCACTTCCTCCATCTGAAATAGAGAAAAATAAATTATTACAATGGCCACAGGTTATAGGTGGTGAAGTAATAGCTGTAAATATACCGGGTTTAAAATCTGAGCAGATGGTTTTAGATTCTAATGCAGTATGTCAGATATTCCTCGGAAACATTAAAAAATGGAATGACCCATTAATTAAAAAATTAAATCCAAATCTAAATTTACCGGATGCAGAAATCACTATTGTTCATAGGTCTGATGGTTCAGGAACAACAGCAGTATTTACCCACTATCTTGCAGAAGCTTGTCCTGAATGGAAAGAAAAAGTAGGTGAAGGTAAATCTGTAAAATGGCCAACCGGTATAGGTGGAAAAGGAAATGAAGGTGTAGCCAACTATGTAAAAAGGGTTAGATATTCTGTTGGATATGTAGAGTTTGCTTATGCAAAACAAAATAATTTAACTTACACACTTCTTATAAATCCTGCCGGAAAAGTTGTAAGACCTACACTTGATACATTCTCTGCTGCTGCAAAATATGGAGATTATGACCCTAAGAAACATTTCTATACCTGGATAACAAATACAAAAGGCGCTGATGCATGGCCTATTACTGCAGCAACAAATATATTAGTAGCAAGAGAAAAACCTGAAGCAAATAAAAAAGTAACAAAATTCTTTGATTGGGCATTTTCTCCTGAAGGAGATGAAATAGCAAAATCTCTTATTTATGCTCCTCTACCAAAAGAAGTTAAAGATAAAGTTAGAGCATATTGGAAAGAACACGGTATTGCACCGTAATGCCGCTGCTAAACCTACTCTTGTACTCCTTATCTAAGAGAAGCTTTTTAGCTTCTCTTTTTTATTTTGTTATAATATTTTAAATGAAAAATAACTAAGGAAGGTTTAGTAAAAAATGATAAAAAGATTATCTAAATACCCAATTTCAGATATGTTTTTTGCTACTTTATCTTTTTCTGCTTCTTTTTTGATATTGGTGCTTATAATTTCTACTTTAATTGTTTTGTATGATGAATCTTCTCTTGCAATACATAAATTTGGAATATTAAATTTTATATTTAAAGAGAATTGGGACCCTGTTCAGCAAGATTTTGGAGCTGCTGCAAGTCTTTATGGAACTTTGGTAACAACTGTATTATCTTTAATACTTGCTATTCCGGTAGGTATTGGTATAGCTATATTTTTAACAGAGATTTCTCCTTTTATTATGAGAACACCAATAGGTATAGCCATAGAGATGCTTGCAGCAATTCCAAGTATTATTTATGGTATGTGGGGATTGTTTACCCTTGCTCCTATAATGGCAGAATATGTTGAGCCATTTATACAAAAAACAATCGGTAAATTACCGATTATAGGCAAGCTCTTTGAAGGAACACCTATGGGAATAGATTTATTTACTGCAAGTGTTATATTAAGCATAATGATAGTGCCATTTATAGCAAGTATAGCAAGGGATTCATTCAATCTAACTCCTTCCATAGTAAAAGAATCTGCTTATGCTCTTGGAGCTACAAAATGGGAAGTTGTTAAAGATGTAGTTATTCCTTATGCAAAACTCGGTGTTTATGGTGGTATAGTTCTTGCACTTGGTAGGGCACTTGGAGAAACAATGGCAGTAGCTTTTGTTCTTGGAAATAATCATCAAATTACAACATCTCTTTTTGATGCAGCTGCAACTATAACAGTAACCCTTGCTAATGAATTTACAGAAGCAGATACAGATATTTATTTATCATCTTTATTTTATTTAGCTTTAATTTTATTTGTTATGAGTTTTATTATACTTGCAATAGCAAAATTTTTAGTAATCAAAGCTGCAAAAAGAGGTATATAAATGGATTTAAAAGCAAGAAGAAAAATAAGAAGTTATATAGCCTTAACTTTATCAACATTTGCTGCATTTCTTGGATTATTTTGGCTTGGATTTATTTTATTTGATGTTTTAAAACATGGAATTGCATCTTTAAATTTGGATTTGTTTACCCAAGACCCAACTCCACCGGGAGTTGAAGGTGGTGGATTAAGAAATGCTTTTGTCGGTCATTTGATTATTACATCTTTGGCGGCTGTAATCGGTATTCCTGTTGGTATTCTTGCAGGGACATTCTTAGCAGAGTATGCAAGGGGAACAAAATATGCAGAAATTGTAAGTGTATTATCCGATATTATGACAAGTGTGCCTTCTATAGTTGTAGGTACATTTATGTATGCAATTTTAGTTAAACCTTTTGGTGGTTTTAATGCTTATGCCGGAGCTGCTTCACTTGCTTTTATTATGGTTCCGGTAGTGCTTAGAACTACTCAGGATATGCTTTCTCTTATCCCATGGACATTAAGGGAAGCTGCTTTTGCCCTTGGGGCTTCTTACTTTAAAGTGATTAAAGATATTGTTTATAGAGCGGCAGCTACAGGTATTTTAACAGGGGTTATTTTATCTATATCAAGGGTAGCAGGAGAAACAGCACCCCTTTTATTTACTTCATTTAATAACCAATATTTTACTTTAAAATTGTCAGAGCCGATGGCATCTTTAACAGTTACAATATTCCAGTATGCTATGGGGCCTTATGATGATTGGCATGAAAAAGCATGGGCTGCAGCCTTTGTGATAACATTGGTAATATTGTTAACTACAATCATATCAAGAGCTATTATCCATTGGAGGTTTAAAAGTTGATAAAAGCAGAAGTTAAAAATCTATATTTTTATTATGCAAAATCTAACGAGCCGGCATTAAAAAATATAAATATGCCTGTTTATGAAAAAAAAGTAACAGCTTTAATCGGGCCATCTGGATGTGGAAAAACAACATTACTTAGATGCTTTAACAGAATGCATGACCTTTATCACGGGAACAGATATGAAGGCGAAATAATAATGGATGGAATGAATATATTATCCAAAGATGTAGATGTTATAGATATACGCTCCAGAATAGGTATGGTGTTCCAAAAACCAACGCCATTTCCTATGTCAATATTTGATAATATAGCTTATGGCCTTAGATTAAGGGGTATAAAAAATAAAACAGAACTAAAAGATAGAGTAGAAAAAGCTTTAAAACAAGCAGCATTATGGGATGAAGTGAAAGATAGATTAAATCAAAGTGCTATGGGGCTTTCCGGAGGTCAGCAACAAAGACTTGTTATAGCAAGGGCATTAGCAGTAGAGCCGGAAGTTTTACTTTTTGATGAACCAACTTCGGCATTGGACCCTATCTCAACAGCAAAAATAGAGGAATTGATAGTTCAGTTAAAAGAGAATGTTACAATATTGATAGTTACCCACAATATGCAACAGGCAGCGAGGGTATCCGATTACACTGCTTTTATGTATCTTGGAGAATTGATAGAATTTGGAGAAACTGATATTATATTCACAAAGCCAAAAGTTAAACTAACAGAAGATTATGTAACCGGAAGATTTGGTTAAGGAGGTAAAGATGCTTATAAAACCAAGAATGGAAGAAATAAGAAACAGATTAATAAATATGGCAAATATAGCTACTGAAATGATAGAAAATGCAATAAAAGCTATTGTAGAACATAATGGAGAGTATTTAAAAATAGTTGACCAAAATGAAGAAATTATAGATAAAATGGAAGTAGAAAATGAAAGCTTTATTATTACAACAATAGCAAGATACCAACCGGAAGCAAAAGATTTAAGAATACTTGCTATGGATTTATTTGTTAATAGGGATTTAGAAAGAATAGGAGACCATGCAGAAAATATAAAAGAACACGCTCTCTCAATAATAGAAAAACCCAAATTAAAAGAGTATATAGATTTACCACTTATGAAAGATATAACATTATCAATGTTAAAAGATGCAATAAAAGCATTTTCGGAAATGGATACGGAACTTGCAAGAGATGTAATAAAAAGAGATGAAAAAGTAGATGTATTAGAAGAGCAGATTATAAGGGAGCTATACACATATATGGTAGAAGACCCATCAAAAATAAAAGTAGCAATTAGACTAATAGATGTTGTAAAAAATATAGAAAGGGTAGCAGATATATCCACAAACCTTGCAGAAGAAGTTATATATATGAAAGAAGGAAAAATGTTAAGACACCAAGAACTTGATGAATAACATAGATATTAAGATACTGCTTAAATTTTTAGATTTTCTAAAAGAAGGCATTCTGATAGTAGATAAAGATAAAAATATTATTTATGCAAATAGATATATAAAAAATTTATTACAAGAAGAAGATATAGAAGGAAAACATTTTTCTCAGGTAGTAAAAGATAACTATCTTTATTCTATTATATCCCACGATTATAAAAAAGATACAAAAGAAGAGATTTCTATAAAAGATAATATATATTTAGTGCATATTTATCATATTGAAGAAACAAAAATAATACATCTTCAAGATATAACAATGATAGAAGTTTATAAACAGGCAAAGAAAGATTTTGTATCAAATGTTTCCCATGAACTTAAAACACCACTTGCAGTTTTAAAAGCAGTAATTGAAACCTTAGAAAATGAAGATAATCCGAAGAATGCCGGTATATTTTTAGAAAAGGCAAAAAACAGAATAGACCAGATGGATAGCTTGATAAATGATTTACTTATTCTTGCAAAGCTTGAATCAAAAGAGGAAAACATAAATAAAGAGCTTGTGAATTTATATAATTTAGTTGAAAATATCTTTGAAGATTTAAAACATCTTACCTTAGATAAAAAGGTATCTTTAATAAATGAAGTAGATAAAAATTTGTATATTAATGTTGATGAACAAAAATTTAAAATTTTAGTTAAAAATCTGGTAGAAAATGCTATTAAATATAATAAAGAATACGGAAAAGTTATTGTAAAAGCAAAAGAAAAAGATAATAGCTTTATATTATCAGTAAAAGATACCGGTATAGGAATACCAAAAGAATCTCTACCGCTTATATTTGAAAGATTTTACAGGGTAGACAAATCAAGAAGCAGAGAAGTAGGTGGAACCGGTCTTGGTCTTTCTATTGTAAAACATATAGCAGAAGCCCATAAAGGCAAAGTATGGGTGGAAAGTAAAATTGGCGAAGGTTCAACTTTTTATGTAGAAATTCCAAAATAATTTTATAAAATTCCCAAGTTCTACCTTTTCTTTTGTGATAGGATTATCTTTCGGAGATGGAATTTGTTTTGGTAAAGGTTGGAAATACTGCTTAGCTTGTTTTAAAAGTTCAGTATCTGAAGATTTAGAAGCAGAGATAGATAAACCGTCTACTGCAATTAAAGCTGAAACTCCAAGGGCAAGTTTTAACTTTTTCATCTTTTCAACCTCCTTATTAATAATTATTATTAATGATAATAGCGTCTATTTTAGATTTTATCAATTTTGTTTATAATATTAAGAAAAAATAGAAGAGGAAGCAAATGGATTATCAGGAGCAGTTAAAAAAATTAAGGGAAGAGATAGATAAAATAGATGAAAATATTGTGAAATTACTTAATGAAAGGGCAAAGTTAGCCCAGCAAGTAGGAGAAATAAAAAAGAAATATAATCTGCCAATATATGTGCCAAGTAGAGAAGCAGAAATCTTTGAAAGAATACAGAAAATAAGTGATGGGCCTTTTCCAAAAGAAGCTTTAAAACATATTTTTAAAGAGATAATATCGGCTTGTAGAGGAACAGAGGAAGTTATAAAAGTAGCATATCTTGGGCCAAAAGCAACTTTTACTCATCAAGCAAGTATTAAACATTTTGGACAAACTGTAGAACATATTCCTGTGATGACAATCAAAGATGTTTTTGAGGAGATAGTGAAGAAAAAAGTGGATTACGGAATAGTACCGGTAGAAAATACAATAGAAGGAGTTGTAAATTATACCCTTGATATGTTTTTAGATTATGATTTAAAAATAATCGGAGAAGTAATTTTAGAAATCTCTTTACATCTATTATCTATAAATACCGATATATCTAAAATAGAAAGAATATATTCCCACAGACATGCAATAGCAGAATGTAGAGATTGGATAATGAAAAATATGCCCCATGCCCAGATTATAGAAGTAGAAAGCACTGCAAAAGCAG
Organism: Venenivibrio stagnispumantis; assembly: GCF_900182795.1. Classification (NCBI taxonomy): domain Bacteria; kingdom Pseudomonadati; phylum Aquificota; class Aquificia; order Aquificales; family Hydrogenothermaceae; genus Venenivibrio; species Venenivibrio stagnispumantis. Next base: position 11,758 of record NZ_FXTX01000002.1, on the reverse strand, counting down.
CAGAGATAGCAAAAGATGATTTTCAGTCCGCAGCAATAGCCTCAGAAGCAGCAGCAGATGTTTATGGACTTCATATCTTAGAAAGAAAAATAGATAAACATCTATATAACTACACACGATTTTTAATTATAGGAAAAGATATTCCACCACCTTCCGGTAATGATAAAACAACATTTATTTTTTCTTTAAGAAATGAAGTAGGAGCATTATATAAAAATTTAGAGCCTCTTTATAGATATGGAATAAATATGACAAAGATAGAATCAAGACCTTCTAAAAGAGAAGCTTGGGAGTATATATTTTTTACAGATATAGAAGGGCATATATCGGAAGAAAATGTAAAAAAAGCTCTTGAAGAGTTAAAAGAAAGGTCTCCTTATTTTAAAATACTTGGCTCTTATCCAAAAGCTGTGATAGATTAAGATTTAATTTTCTAACCGGAATAATCTATAAAATCCTATTATGGCATAAGCAAAATCTACTGTAAATATGGCAAAATGCGGAATAACACCACTTTCTGAAAGAGATGAGAAAAAAGTTATGATATACCAGTAAAATAATACAAATATCATTCCAACAGTAATCTCTCTAATATTATTTCTCCATAAAAATGGAAGTATAAAGATAGTAAGAATAATAGGAGATATTACGGTTGCTAACTTTAAATAAAACTGAGACCAGTAATATAATGCTTCATATCCATATCTTTGGGCAATAGTTGCTATTTTGTAAAGTTCTGACAAAGAAACAGGTTTTTTTGTTATCACTAATTTTTTTATTTTATCTATATCCAAAGATATAAATAATGTGCTTTTTGTGATATTTTCAATCTGAAAATCATAAATGCTGTTTATTTTTATAAATTTAGCATTTTCTACTTCTATTTTATCATTTTCTTTAATATTAAAAGATGAGCTTTCTATTTTATATACCGGTTTAAAATCTTTATCAAGCTGAATAAATATAAAATTTTTACCGGATTTTTTATCTAAATCTAAAAAATCAAAATATATAAATTTATTTTCATCATAACTAAGCCACAAATTATAAACTAATAGATTTTTTTCTTCTGTTATATCTTCTGATTTTAATTTTGAGTATATAAGCATAGAATTTTTTTGAGCCGGTGACATAACTGCTTCAAGATTTATCAATTGGACAAAAAATACAAAAATTGAAAATAGTATAAATCTATAAGATAGATTTTTCAAAGATATGCCATTTATTAAAATAATATCTATTTCTCTTTTTTTATACATCTCATTTATTGTCAAAAATAAAGAGATAACCACAGATAAAGGCAAAATATAATAAATTTTTTCCGGAATTTTAAATAAAATATATAAAGAAATTAATTTATAATCTAAAATTTTTGTTTTTCTAAGTATCTCTATCAATTCTATAAAAATTGAAACGAAAGCAAAAGAAGGAAACACTACTAATATATAAAATAATAGCCTTTGATACAGGTATATATATAATTTCTTCATCAAACCTCATTGGAAAAATTTTTTATAATATGATACAATATTTTACTTAATTAAGCACGCTTCTTTGAAAAAGGGTTGCATACAGTACATTGATTTTTTGACCCATTTAAATGGATAGGTTTATACGATTATGGATACGGAAAGATGGGACGGTTGCCCTTATGGGTCTTTTTTAAGAAGCGGAAGAAAAAAACCCTTAGGAGGAATGTTTTATGACAGTAGAAATCAGTATGAGAGAACTCCTTGAAGCAGGAGTGCATTTCGGGCATCAGGCAAGAAGATGGAACCCGAAAATGAAGCCGTATATCTTTACAAAAAGAAACGGCATTCATATCATTGACCTTGCTAAAACTATACCACTTTTCAGACAGGCTCTTGATTTTGTATCAGAACAAGTGGCTAATGGAGCTACAGTTTTATTTGTAGGAACAAAAAAACAAGCTCAGGCAATAATTGAAGAAGAAGCTAAAAGGTGTGGCTCTCCTTATGTAAATCACAGATGGCTTGGTGGAATGCTTACAAACTTCCAAACAGTTCAAAAAAGTATAGCAAAATTAAGAAAACTTGAAAGAATGGAAGCTGAAGGGGCTTTTGAAATACTTCCTAAGAAAGAAGTAGTAAAGATAAAAAAACAAAAAGAAAAACTTGAAAAGAATTTAAAAGGTATCATTGATATGGATAGATTGCCAGATATCCTTTTTGTTGTTGATACAGTTAGAGAACATCTTGCATTGGTAGAAGCAAGAAAGCTTGGAATTCCGGTTGTAGCGATAGCAGATACAAACTGCGACCCAGATATGATAGATTATCCTATACCAGGGAATGATGATGCAATTAAAGCTATCCAATTGATTACGTCAAAAATAGCAGATGCTATCATAGAAGGAAAACAAGTAAGAGAATCTACAGGTTTAGCAGTATCTTCCGGTGAAATGAAATCTGTAGAGGAAGAGTTGCTTGAAAGAGCTAATGTAGTTGAATCAGGTGTATATGGAGCAAGAAATCCTTCTAAGGAAGAAGCTATAGAAAGAGCTGTAGATAAAGAAATTAAAGAAGAAGTTTAAGGAGGAGTTATAAAATGGCAATAGATGCAAACTTAGTTAAAACTTTAAGAGAGATGACCGGTGCAGGAATGCTTGAATGCAAAAAAGCATTAGAAGAAACAAACGGAAATCTTGAAGAAGCAGTTGAATTACTTAGAAAAAAAGGAATAGCAAAAGCTGCAAAAAAAGCAGGTAGAGAAACAAAAGAAGGTTTAATCCATTCTTACATACATGCAGGTGGAAGAATAGGAGTTTTACTTGAAATAAATTGTGAAACTGATTTTGTTGCAAGAAATGAGTTATTTAAAGAGCTTGCAAATGAAATAGCACTTCAAATTGCAGCAATGAGACCTCAATATGTTAAAAGAGAAGATATACCGAGAGAAGTAATAGAAAAAGAAGGAGAAATTGCAAGAGAAGCTGCAATGGCAGAAGGAAAGCCGGCACATATTGCAGAAAAAATAGCAGAAGGAAAGCTTGAAAAATTTTTCAAAGAAGTTTGCTTACTTGAACAACCTTATATAAAAGATGAGAAAAAAACGATAGAAGATTTGATAAAAGAATATATTGCAAAAATAGGAGAAAATATTCAGGTAAGAAGATTTTGTAGATATGAACTCGGAGAGTAAAATTGGCTTTAAAATATAAAAGAATTTTACTTAAATTATCAGGCGAAGCATTGATGGGCAATCTCGAATACGGGATTGACCCTGATTTTGTTAATGAGTTATGTGATGAAATTAAAGATATATATGAGATAGGCGTTCAGGTAGCTATTGTTATTGGCGGTGGTAATATATTTAGAGGAGTTCAGGGAACAAAAGTTGGTATGGATAGGGCTACTGCAGATTATATGGGAATGCTTGCAACTGTAATGAATGCCCTTGCACTTCAAGATGTGCTTGAAAAAAAAGAGGTTCCAACAAGGGTAATGACAGCAATAGAGATGAGGCAGATTGCAGAACCTTATATAAGAAGAAGAGCAATCAGGCATCTTGAAAAAGGCAGAGTTGTAATATTTGCAGCCGGAACAGGAAGTCCATTTTTTACAACTGATACAACAGGAGCATTAAGAGCAGCAGAAATAAAAGCAGATGTTCTTATAAAAGCAACAAAAGTTGATGGCATATATGATAAAGACCCAAATAAATATCTGGATGCTAAGCTACTTAAAGAAGTAAAATATCTTGATGCAATTAATCAGGATTTAAGGGTAATGGATCATACAGCCTTAACATTATGTATGGAAAATAATTTACCAATAGCTGTTTTTAATATAAAAGAAAGAGGAAATTTAAGAAAATTCGTTTTCGGTGAAGAAATAGGCTCTATAGTGAAAAATTAAGGAGGTCCGGTTATGATAGAGGAAATACTAAAAGATGCAGAAAAAAGAATGAAAGCGGCAGTATCAAAATATAAAGAAGAGCTTGCAGGAATAAGAACAGGAAGAGCTTCTACCGGTCTTGTTGAAAATATAAAAGTAGATTATTATGGCTCAGAACTTCCTATAAAACAGCTTGCAACTATCTCAATACCGGAACCATCTGTTATATTAATTCAGTCCTGGGATAAATCAGCAGTAAAATTGATAGAAAAAGCATTGATAGAAGCAAATCTCGGAGCCAATCCACAAACAGAAGGAAATGTAATAAGATTAAATCTTCCACCTATGACAGAAGAAAGAAGAAGAGAAGTAGTTAAATTAATCCATAAATTTGCAGAAGAAGCAAGAATAGCTGTTAGAAATGTAAGAAGAGATGACAAAGAAAAAATAGAAAAACTTAAAAAAGAAGGTGTTTCTGAAGACGAAGTAAAAAAAGCCTTAGATAAATTACAAAAATTAACCGACAAATATATAGAAGAAATCAACAACCTCACCGAGTCAAAAGAGAAGGAGATTCTCTCCCTCTAAGTTTTCTTTATAATTGCATTTTTACGAAAAAATAATATAATATTAACGCATTTTATTGATATTATTTAAATTTTAATGCAAACCTGTCCTGCTCGAACATTTTTGCCGAGCTGGTAAGGATTGGTAGTTAATGTAATAGTTTAAATGCAAAGGTATTTTTGCATATTTAAAATTTAAGGAGTAGATTGGAGTATGGAAATTGTTGAAAAAGTAAAAGAGCTTGTTATTCCTATTTTGGAAGAAAAAGGTTTGAAGCTTGTTGATATTGAGTTAAATAAAGGGAAAAGACCTATACTCCGTGTATATATTTATAATCCAGAAGGAACATCTATAGATGATTGTGAATGGGTAAGCAAAAGACTTGGAGCATTACTTGATGTAGAAGATTTAATACCAACCTCTTATACATTGGAAATATCTTCACCGGGACTTGATAGAAAACTTAAAAATAAAGAAGAATTTAATATATTTAAAGGAAGGGATATAGTAATAAAAACAAAAGAACCGATAGAAGAAAAAAAAGTATTTAGGGGAGTATTGGAAGGCTTAGAAGATGAAAATGTGGTTTTAAATCAAGATGACAATAAAATAAAAATACCTTTTGAAAATATATCACAAGCAAAATTGGAGTTTTGAAAATGCCGATAAAATTAAAAAATGTAATTGAAACAGTAGCAAAAGAAAAAAATGTGCCGGAAGAAGTTATAGAAAAAGCATTAAAAGATGGTATTTTACTTGCAGTTAAAAAAGAGTTTAAATATAAAGATAAAGATATAAAAGTTATATTTGACAAAGAAAATGATGAACTTAAAGTTTTAGTTAAGAAGAAAATTACTCCATTTGTAGAAGATGAAAGAAAAGAAATATCTTTATCAGAAGCAAAAAAGATAGACCCAAATGCAGAAGTAGGAAAATATGTTGAAGTTCCTCTTCCTTTAGAAGATATAGGAAGAATTGCAGTAAATGTTGCAAGAGAAGTTATATCTCAAAAAGTTTCAAAAGTAGAAAGGGATATTCTTTATAAAGAATTTAAAAAGCTGGAAGGAAATATTATTACCGGTACAGTAAGAAGATTTGAAGGAAATGATATTATAGTAGACCTTGGAAGGGTAGAAGCAGTTCTTCCGGAAGAAGAACAGATACCTACAGAAAAATACAAAATAGGAGACAGAATTAGGGCATTAATATTTAAGGTAGTAAATGATGATAGCTATACATTATTTGATAGAGAAAACAGAAAAAGATTGATAAAAGTTTCCGAACCACCTCTTATACTTTTATCCAGAACACATCCAAACTTTTTAAGAAAACTATTAGAAATAGAAGTTCCGGAAATACAGGAAGGAGAGATTGAGATAAAAGCTATAGCAAGAGAACCGGGAGAAAGGGCAAAAGTTGCAGTATATTCCCATGATAAAAATATAGACCCTGTAGGAGTTGTTGTAGGTTTAAAAGGACAAAGAATACAAAATGTATCAAAAGAGTTATCCGGAGAAAAGATTGATGTTATAGAATGGAGTGAAGACCCTGCTAAATTTATATTAAGAGCAATATCTCCTGCAAGAGCAAAAAGATACAGATTATTACCAAAAGATAAAAGAATTGAGATTGCAGTGCCAAAAAGTGAGTTGTCTCTTGCAATAGGAAAAAATGGTGTTAATGCAAAGCTTGCTCATAAAATAACAGGATGGCATATAGATATATTAAGTGAAGAAGATTTTGAAAAAATACAGAAATTAAAAACAAAGTGATAGAAAAGATTAAAAATCTAATACAGATAGGCTGGAAAGGAAGATTAATAAAAATAAGTTTGGAAGAAGCATTGAAAAGCAAGAATAAGAAAGGTTTTATTATATTGGCTGAAGATAGCTCTGAAAATACGAAAAAAAAGGTTATAAACAATTTTAAAGAATATTATATCCTTTTTAAAAAAGAAGAGCTTGGAGCTTTAATAGGAAAAAAGGAAGTTGCAGTTATATTTGTTCCTTATAATAAATTTGGCATAAATTTAAAAAATTTGATACAATCTTATTTTAAGCAGTTTTAGGAGGTTTTATTTTTGAGTAAGAAAAAACTTAAAGTTTCGGATTTGGCAAAAGAGCTTAATGTTAAATCTAAGGAAATCATAGAAGAAATAAAAAGATTAACAGGAGAAGAGCTTAAAGCTACCAGTGGTTTAGAAGATGAACTTGTAGAAACAATAAGAGATATTTTTGCTAAACCGGTAGAGGAAAAGAAAGAGCCTGAAAAAATAGAAAAGAAAAAAGAATATCAAGTTTTTGATGTATATCACCAGCTTGGTCTTTCTCTTGAAGAATTAAGGGAAAAACTAAAAGAGATTGGTTATACAAAAGAAGTTTCTAATCTTGATAAAATAGAAGAAGATATAGTAAATAAAGTAAAATCTCTTGTAGAGGAAGAAAGGAAAAGGGAAGAAGAAGAAAAAAGAAAGTTAGAGGAAGAAAAAAGAAGATTAGAAGAAGAGAAAAAATTAGAAGAACAAAGAAAATTAGAAGAGCAAAAAAGAATTGAAGAAGAATTAAAGAAAAAAGAAGAGGAAGAAAAAAGAAAAAAAGAAGAAGAGCAAAAAAGATTAGAAGAAGAAAAGGAAAAATTAGAAGAAGAAAAAAGAAAAGAGCAAGAAGAAGCTATTGTTGTTGAAGTTGTAGAAGAAAAAAGAGAATATAGACCAAGAGAAAGATTTGAAAAAAGAGAAAAACCTGAAAGAAGAGAGTTTGAAAAGAAAGAAAGAGCAGAAAAAAAAGAGTTTGAAAGAAAAGAAAGATTTGAGAAAAAGCCTGAAAGAAAAGAGTTTGAGAAAAGAGAGAGATTTGAAAGAAAGGAAAGACCTGAAAAGAAGGAGTTTGAAAGAAAAGAAAGATTTGAGAAAAAACCTCCAAAAAAAGAGTTTGAAGAAAAACCAGAAAGAAAATTTGAGAAAAAACCAGAAAGAAAAGAAGAATTTACAGGATATGTTCAAGAGTTATTAAAAGAAGAAAAAAGAGTAGAAAAAAAGGAAACAAAAGAAGATAGAGAGTTAAGATTAGCAAAAGAAGAAAGAGAAGAGAGAGAAGCTTTAAGAAAATTAATGGAAACAGAATCTAAGAAGAAAAAGAAACCTAAGAAAGAGAAAAAAGAAAAAGAGGAAGAAATTAAGGAAGAAGAAGAAATTAAAATAGTTTCTATTCCTGAAATAATAACTGTAAGAGAACTTGCAGATTTATTAAATATTCCGGTTAATCAAATTTTAATGGATTTATTATCAAGAAAAATATTGGCTACTGTAAATCAGATAATAGACCCTAAGATAGCATTGGAGATTGCAGAAGCTCACGGATTTTTAGCAGAGATAAAAATAGAAGGTGAAGAAACAGAAGAAGAAGAGAAAACCTTAGAAATAGCGGAAGAAGAGATACAAGAGGAAGAAGAAAATTTAGTAGAAAGACCACCTATTGTAACTGTAATGGGACACGTTGACCATGGTAAAACAACATTACTTGATACAATCAGAAAAACCGATGTTGCATCAAAAGAACATGGTGGGATAACACAACATATAGGTGCTTATAAAATAAAATTACCAAATGGAAAAGAAATAACTTTCTTAGATACACCGGGACACGAAGCCTTTACTACATTAAGAGCAAGAGGTTCAAAAGTCGCAGATATTGCTATACTTGTTGTGGCAGCAGATGATGGTGTAAAACCACAAACAATTGAAGCTATTAACCACGCTAAAAACGCAAAAGTCCCTATAATTGTTGCCGTTAACAAGATAGATAAACCGGGTGCTGACCCGATGAGGGTTAGACAGCAACTTACCCAATACGGACTTGTGCCGGAAGAATGGGGTGGGGATACTATATTTGTAGATATATCTGCAAAAACCGGATACAATGTAGAAACTCTTCTTGAGATGGTTCTTCTTGTTGCAGAAATGCTTGAACTGAAAGCTAATCCTAATAGATTGGCTATTGGAACTGTTATAGAATCAAAATTAGACCCAAAAAGAGGAGCAGTTGCTACAGTTTTAGTTCAAAACGGAACATTGCATATAGGAGATTATTTTGTTGCAGGATATACATGGGGTAAAGTTAAAGCAATGTTTAATGAAAGAGGTGAGAGGGTAAGCAAGGCACCACCTTCTACTCCTGTTGAGGTTCTTGGTTTTGATGAAATACCCGAGGCAGGAGATAAATTCATAGCAAAAGAAACAGAAAGGGAAGCAAAACAGCTTGCGGAAATAAGAAAACAAAGAAGAGAAGAAGAACTTCTTGCAAAGAAAACAAGAATACATCTTGAAAATTTAAGTGGACAAAAAGAGATAAATCTTATTATAAAAACAGATGTTCAAGGTTCTGCAGAAGCTTTAAAGAAATCCATAGAAGATTTAGCAGAAAAATTCCCAGATATAACTATAAATATTATCCATAGTGGTGTTGGTGCTATTACTGAAAGTGATGTAATGCTTGCAGCAGCTTCAAATGCTATTATAATAGGCTTCAATGTAAGACCAGATACCGGTGCCAGAAAAACAGCAGAAGAGGAAAATGTAGATATAAAAATTTATAACATTATTTATAATGTAATAGAAGATTTAGAAAAAGCACTTAAAGGATTACTTGCACCGGTACAAAGAGAAGTAATACTTGGAACTGCAGAAGTAAGACAAACATTTAAAGTAAAATCTATTGGAACAATAGCCGGTTGTTATGTAACGGAAGGAGTAATAAGAAGAAATGCATTAGCAAGGGTTATAAGAGATGGAATTGTGATATATGATGGTAAAATAGCATCACTTAAAAGATTTAAGGAAGATGTAAAAGAAGTTGCCAAAGGCTTTGAATGTGGATTAACAATAGAAAACTTTAATGATATTAAAGTAGGTGATATTATAGAAGCTTATGAAATTGTTGAAGAAAGACCTCAATAAAGAATTTAAAATTGTAGAAATATTTAGAACAGTAGAGGGAGAAGGGAGCTGGGTAGGATTACCTGTTGTTTTTATAAGATTGGAAGGATGTAATCTGAGATGTCCTTGGTGCGATACAACATATTCTTACGATGGAAAAAGTTTCAAAATTTTAGATTTAGACCAAATACTTAATGAAATAAAAAAATATAATATCAAAAGGGTTTGTATAACCGGAGGAGAGCCATTTTTTACGGAAAATCTTGACATTCTTGTTAATTTTTTATTAGAAAATAAATACACAGTATTCATTGAGACAAATGGCACATTGTTTAATGAAAATATAGATTATAATAATAAAAATCTTTATATAGTCTGTTCTCCAAAACCACCTTCATATTTCATAAATCCAAATTTAGCTTCATATATCTCAGAATTTAAATTTGTTATAGATGATTTTATAACATTACAAAATATAAAAGAAGTAATAAAATTTAACAAAAATATAATTTTACAACCCCAAAGTAATCTTCCTGATAAAGTAAAAAAAGCTATAGATTTACAGGATAAATTATTATCTTTTGGTATAGAAAGCAGGGTCATCCCTCAATGCCATAAAGTTCTTGGATTACCTTAACCTTTTATCTCATTTATTAATTTTATAATCTCTTTTTGCCTTTCTGCAACATATTTTGCTATTTTATCCGGTAAATTCTTTGGAGCTTCCACAATTTTTGCTCCAACTGTATATATATCATCTTTCAGTTTATATAAATATCTAATTTCTATTAAAATATCGTATTCTCCATTTAGAAAAAGCTTAGCTTTGTATGTTTTACCTATATGTAATTTCTGTTCTATATCATGAGAAACCATAAATCCGACTCCATCTTCAGATATATCATTCAGAAAGACACAAACAGAATCATTTTCATCAAAAAATAACTCCATCTTTATAGGGTTTTTAGATGAAACTTTTACTCTGACGGTTTTTCTTTTTGTTTTTGGTTCTAATGCTATCTTAGGAAAAAAAATAACAACAATATCTTTGTCCCAATATACTGCAGAAGAAACAAGAACTTCATTTTTAAAATTAAAATATACTTCTTTTTCATCTGCTATTGCAAAAACAAATTTTTCATTAACTTTTAGCTCTATCTGTTTTCTTATTTCATCTATATCTAAAACTTCTGCTTTTACTTTAACAGGTACTTCCTGAAAAAAAGTATATGCTTCTATATTTTTATTTTTCTTTAAATATTCTATAAACTCATCTACTATATTCATTGCTTCCGTCCGTCCCATCTATCCATATCCATAATTTCGTGTATCTATCCATTTGATTAGTCTTTTGAGTTTTATTGCTGAAATTTCTACTAAACTGCTGTATGCTACAAGTCTGGTTAATGGTAATACTGATATTAGACCGGTAAAACTGGCAAGCCCCTGACGAGACGGATTTCTGGCAGGAGTATCCTTTGAGATATACTCTCCGGATTTTGACTTGCCAGCTCTTATTCTATTTATTATTCTTATTGCTCTTTTTCCTATATTTACACTTGCATTGTAATCTCTATCATATTTTCCACATTCACATTTAAATGTTAATCTGTCTGCTTCTGCTTTTTTATTGCATTTATGACAATATTGGCTTGTATATGATGGTGGAACTTCTAATATTCTTATACCTTTTAGTTTTGCTTTGTATTGGAGTTTATCTTTTATCTTGCCGTAAAACCATTCTGTAAATCTTTTTATTGCTTTACTGCTTTGCCAGTTTGGTATCTTTTTAAATGATAGTTTCTCTATTGCTATTATCTTTATGTTGTAGTTTATAGCATATTCTATTATCCAGTTTGTGAATATATTCAGTATCTCTTTTCTGATTTGTTTTATTTTTCTTTGTTTTCTTTTTTGTTCTTGGTATAGATGTTTTAATCTGTTTTGTAGTTTTTCTTTATGATTTTTGCTTTTTGTTGTGTGTATATCATCTGCTATATGGTCTATTTTCTTTTCTATTTTGTCTATCTCTTTTTGTATTCTGTCTATTTTTCTTATTATTCTTTTTGCTTTAAAAAATATTGGTTTTGAATGTCTTTTCTCTTCTAATATTGTTGCTACTGCAAGCCTGTTTTCACTTGGTGATAGGTCTATTGATAATACTCTGTTTTCTTCTATATTCTCTATATCAAAGGATTTTATTTCTATTTCAAATGGAATGATTAATCTGTATATGTTATATCCATTTGAAAGCAACTCTTTTTTTATTAATGGTGCTTGTGGTTTTGCTCCTTTTGTTAGTAATCTTGCTATTTTTGTTGGAACTAATTTCTTTATCTCAAACCATCTAAATTGTTTATTTATTGTTGGTAGTTTTATATTTAATTTCATAAACCATAAT